>NZ_DAHVQP010000006.1:0-11774 GCF_027317685.1 Saccharomonospora sp. | reverse complement strand
GAAGGCGGTGATCGCCGACTCGCTCTCGCCGATGGTGGACGCCTGCTTCTCCACCCCGGCCGAGGACATGACGTTCGCGATCGCGTGGCTCGGCGCGATCGGGTACACGTTGCAGCTGTACTTCGACTTCTCCGGGTACTCCGACATGGCCATCGGACTGGCCCGGATGCTGGGTTTCCGGCTGCCGGAGAACTTCGCGCGCCCGTACTCGTCGGTGACGGTGACGGAGTTCTGGCGACGTTGGCACATGTCGCTGTCGCGGTGGTTCCGCGACTACGTGTACATCCCGCTGGGCGGTAACCGGGGCGGTGCGGCGAAGACGTACCGCAACCTGTGGATCGTGTTCCTGTTGACGGGGTTCTGGCACGGCGCTGCGTGGACGTACGTGGTGTGGGGCGCCTATCACGGCATCCTGCTGGTCGTGGAACGCTCCACCGGTTGGAGCGCCTCCCCCAAGACCCCGGGCGCCGTCATCGGTCGTCGGGCGCTCACCCTGGTACTCGTGATCTTCGGGTGGGTGTTCTTCCGCGCACCCGACCTCGGCTACGCGTTCACGATGTTGGGCAACATGCTGCTGCCTGATTTCACCGGTCTGACCGAGGCGGTGGAGGCCGCGGTCACGAACCAGCGACTGGTGTTGCTGCTGGGCGCGATGGCGGTGTTCTTCCTGCCCGCCCATCCGGTCACGGGGCCGCTTCTGGAGTCGTCGCGCACCACCCCGGCCATGGTCCTGCGCGTCACGGTGATGACGATCGGCGCGCTCTACGCCGCGATCCTGGTGGCGACGGGAACGTTCAGCCCGTTCCTGTACTACCAGTTCTGAAAACCGCGGTTCCGCGGTCCGCGCGGACGCACTTGCGGCCCGTCGTGGCACGGACGAGGGCGAGTCGGCCTTCGCCCGACGCGACGGAGCTCGCCCAGGGTCTCGAGTGGAGGTCCACAACCGACGGAGCCCGGCGACGATCCGTTCCACCGTGGCGGGGTCGGTGGCCCGATGCCGTGGCGGCGTGGCCGGACGGGCACACAAACGCGGGTCCTCGGCAGTAAGCGGTGGTCGGGGCGACGAAGGACCACGTCGCTCGCGGAGTCATCCCCTTCGCGGGAACCCCGATCCCGGCCTGGGGGACGTTGATCGTCGCGAAGAGACGTGCCTGCCAGTGTAACCAAGGACGACCCGAGCTGTAACCGGCCTGACCCCAGAAAGCGCGCCGGAGTCGACGCCGCCGTCAACTCAACGTGTTCCGCATCCGCGCGGCGGCGTTCACGAGGTTGCGCAACGAGGGTTCGTCGAGTTGCACCCAGTCCACGCCCACACCGTGCAGTCCACGCAACAGCTCGGCGCAGTCCGGGATCAGTCTGTCCACAATGTTCACATACCGGAATCCGCCGGGGGCATCATGGTCTGGTTCGGATATAAGCAGCAGCGTCACCGGGCCGACCAACACCGGACGGGTGCGCACCCCGACTCCACGGCCTCGTGAAACCACTCCACCACGGCACGATCGGCCACCGAGAACCGGGTGTCCGGACCGATCTCGGGAACCAGGTAGTGGTTAGTTGGTGTTGAACCACTTCGTCAGCTCCAGCGGCGGCACGGACTCCGCGCCCCACGTCATCGCAGGTGTCGAGCGGGCTCAGCCCGAGGTCGGCGTAGCGCCGTGGGACGGCGCCGAATGTCACGGCCGTGTCCAGGACGTGGTCATAGCAGGAGAGCGTTTCGGGAATCGAGTCCAGACCGGCGTCCCGCAGGGTGCGCCACGTGTCCGTGCGCAGGGCACGGGCCGTCTCCCTCAACTCCGCTTCATCGCACCGCGACGCCCAATAGCGTTCCAGGACGCGTTTGAGTTGCCCCGATTCGGTCCGATCCTGGGATAACCGAGTACGGTCGTTCCGATCGTGGTGGCCAAGGCTCTCCCCTCGCGAGCTCGACGGCGTCACCGGACGGTTCCGAAAAAGCTCGCAGGCGAACAGCACGACGATGACCACGCCACGTCGTCCTCGCGCCGGAGTTTCCCTCGAACGTCCGGTAGGTCGCGCACACCGGCGGTGTGCGCACCGATGGCAGGTCTTCGGACTCGCGGGCGGACCGGCTCACGCCGGGTTTCCCTACCGGCCGTCGCTTCCCAGGCCGAAAGGCCCAGTGCGGGTGTCGCCGGTCGAGACGACCGGCCACGGCGTTCGTTCCCACTCACCGCTGCGGGGCAGTCCCGGATTCCCACCGGGTTCCCTCTTGCGACGCCCCGCCCGGAGACGGGCGAACCACCGGCGGCGACTCAGGATAGTGGCGCTGTCCGGCAGGACAAGGACGTCCGCCCAGCCGGAGCAGCCGGATCAGATGTGCCGTGTCACTCACGGCAGTGCACGGCCACCTCGGAGCTCGCCCTCATCAATCACCGTACCGGCCAGCAGCTCGGAACGTTCCCCGGCCCACGAGATGTACAGGTACTCACGAGCGCGAGAACCCGCCACGTAGACCAATCCTCGCTCCCTGGCCCATGCGACCTCACGTTCCGGCTCCTTAAGCTCCCGAACGCCCCGTGGAGGGAGCTCACGCTGCGAGACACCCACAATCGCGACAGCACGGTATTCGAGACCTTTAGCACGGTGCATCGTCATTACCCGGACGACCTCACCGAGAGCGTTCTCGTCCGTCCCTGCACCTACTTCAGCCGCGGGCACTCCTCCGGTGGACAAGGTATCCGCCAGATCAGCAACCCTTCGGTTCGACCGCGTTACGACGGCCATCTGCGACCAAGTCACCCCGTCCCGACGCCAGGACTGGAGCTTGTCGATCAGCGCCGAATGCTCCTGCCTCGAGCTGTCGAAACCGCGGGCCTCCGGGACAGGGCCTCGGAACGCCGAACGTGCCCCCGCCAGAGATTCGGTATCGCCTTCGAGGTCATCCACAGCGTGTCCGTAGGCCACCTTTAGCGACCAATCGAGGATCTCTCGGGAAGTCCGATAGTTCACGGTGAGCCGCCGAGACCGGCCTCTCGTTTCGATACCGTATCGCGACAGCACAATCGGCTTGCCGTAAATCCGCTGATGCGCATCACCCACGATGAACAGATCATCACTGTCGTGAGGCACCAATGCCCGAATCAACCTCCAGTGGGCAGGGTGCAGATCTTGTGCTTCATCCACGACGACATAGCGGTATTTGGGGAGGGCACCGCGGCGAATACCACTGTCGAAGACAGGCGCCTCGTGCGGGTTCAGTTGCGCGGCAATGGTCGCCGCCCTCGCAGCAGCCCGTGTGAAAGTGATCAGGTTCTGCGCATTGAGGAGCTGGGTGAACCGTTCGAATACCGCCCACAGGTCCGCTCGCTGAAGCCGAGAGATGCGCCTTCCCCTACCACTACGGGACACGGTGAGGTATTCGGCTCTTTCCTCAATACCTTGCGCGAGAACTACTTCGTTCCACTCGCTCTGTAAGAAAGAGATGTCCCACTCTTCGGCAGCCGCCGCACGAGCTGTCTCCCATGCTTGCAGCACACCGGGATCATCGTCTTTCCGCAGCGTCAGCCGGGCTCCGTCCCCGATCCGAAGGACCCGCTGCGCCAGCGAGTCGATGTTGACGACATCCACCCGTCGTCGCATCAATTCCGGCCCCGCCAGTTCAGTGAGCTGGGACTCGATGTTCTGCGCCAGGTTCCGAGTGAAGGTCGTGAACAACACCTTCGCGTCGCTCGCCTCCTCGTCAAGGCGCTGGGCAAGATGGCGAGCCCGATGGATGGCGGTCACGGTCTTGCCCGTGCCCGCTCCCCCGGTCACGCGATACGGCCCCTTCCAGCCGTTGTGGTAGGCGAGCCTGCGCTGCAACGGGTGCAACCAAATGCGCCAAGCCTTGAGATCCGACTCGAGCGCCGCTCGCAGTTCCTCGATACTGCCGTCCGTGAAGACGAGCCTGGACTGCGGACGGTCGAGCGCACCCAGCAGGTCACCGGTGTCGATGTTCGATTCGACCTCGGCGATGAGGTCGGCCCACACTTCGTCCACCCCACGACCGGCGGCAAGGTCCAAGACCGCATTGCCCTGCACGCCCGGCAACTCCTCAGCCACCGTAAGAAGCTGGTCCTCGTCAGTGATGGTCACCAAACGCTCGGCGATGTCGGTGTCGATACCGAATCGCCGAAGGTCACGAGCTCGGATGCCGCTGAGGACGGGAGTGCGCCGCGGCTGGGTGCTCGACACCGCGCTCGCCTGAGTGATCGCCTTGTTCAGCGCCGCGGCATCCACCACGTCGAGCGCGCCGGTCACTTCGTTCACCCCGAAGCGCAGCTTGGCCGCGTAAGTGTAGGCATCATCGTGGGGTTTCACCGCCACGAGCACGTATCCACTGGCCCGAGGAAGTTCGATGAGAACCGCGCGCCAAAAGTCGTTCACCCGTGCCGTCTTGATTCGCGGATCGCGGACGCCTTCGGGAGTCTTGAGGTCGAGACCAGTGAGGTCGGGGCGTTCCTGAAGCTTGACGACGAAGTCGAGGACCTTGTTCTTTATCGATCCGTCCAAACTGGAGTAGCTCTTGCTGAACAGACCCGACACCACCACACGTGTACTCATCAGACCTGCTTTCCGAACGCTGCCGCGATCTTGTTCACAAGTTCCTCCTCGTCGTCGCCTTCCTCGAACAACCAGGCCTGCCACCCGTTACGGCGTAGCCATTGGTCCCTGTTGTCACAGACGTCGATGACTGCTGCGAACTTCCGATCGGGCCAGCAGTACTCCACCGGCCACAAATCTCCCTTGGGATCACCGACCTCACCGCCGGGCTCGGGCTCCGGTATGTCGAGTTCCGCCAACCGCTTTCCGATTCGAGCGAGGCGTTCATGAGTGAATTCGATGACGATTTCCCACCGGGCAGGAACGACATCCACTGTCGCTTCTCTCTCCACAGTGGACGGCCGGGCCAGGGGCAGGAACCTGCCCGCAAAGACGTCAAGTGAACTCCGGGTCCAACACTCGGCCATCCGCATCGGCATGGCAGATCCATACGTGGGAAGTGGGAGGAACTGGAGCACGTTCGACCAGCTGAGCCAGTCTCGCCACTGCTGTTCGTGGGATCGGCCGCCCACTTCACTGGGCCGGTCGTCCAACACGGTCACGGCCCCGATGGTGTCGGTCCCCGCTCCGTGCGAGCTACCGACAATACCGATCGGAAGGCCCGACATCCCGACACAAGACGCCACTACGACCGCACCACCACGCCCGTCGGGACGCTCGCCCCGAGCCCAAGCCAGCAGTGTGGAAGGCAGTTCCTCCGGAACCACTTGCGTCGGCGGATGCCCACGGTGGTCGTTCGAACTCATGAGGGCGATACAGGTCTGCACCGCCGTCTGGCCCCACACCGCCTCGCCGGGATCGCGAAGATACTCGAGCAACGCTCGCATCGGGTTCCCCCAGAGCAGCGAGGCACGTCTGTCACCGACAGCGGCCCGTGCGACATTGGCGGCCTTGCTGTCGACCAAAGTAGGCAACATGCTGTCGTAGCCGTCGAGCATCCGTGCGAAGTCTTCGACATCCTGGAAAGTCAAAGACCACACCCGATATCCCGCGTCTCGCAGCGCCGTACGCTTGACGGCGTCGTCCGCGGTGCGGTCGTTTTCCACCGAGGCGTGATAAGCCCGGCCGTCGAGATAGACCGCAACAGGTGCGTCCTGAGCATCCTGCCGCGTGAAGAGAAAGTCGGGTTCTGTGATGACCTTGCCGGCGGTCACGCGCACCAGAGGACGCACGGTCCACCGGCGTGGCTCCTGGTTCGGGCTGAGCAGATGGATGTCGAGTTCTTCACCCCGCTGCCCGGTCGAACTCGTCCAGGACTGTCCTTCTCCCCGGCTCACCGCGCTCTTGAGCACCTCCCGGAACCGGAGTTCCAGCTCAGAGAGCTGGAGGGAGGAGATGTCGATGTCGGCAACGGTAGGAATGCCTTCCACCGACCAGTTGTCGAGGAGTTCGGCCAGTAGCTCCATCGCCACCCGGCGGTTGGCGTGCTCCACTTCTCCCGGTTCGGCGACTCTGAGCAAGCAGCGGTGGCAGGCGGCACGCTCTTCGAACTGGCACTGGCAGGAGCTGAGCACCTCGTAGGCCTGTTGCAGGATGCGACGCATTCGGTTGGGGTCGCCGAAGCGATCGAGGTAGCCGGTGCCGCCGGGCACCGTGTCATGCAACACCAAGAACTGTCTGACCCGGCGATGCTCGTCGGGCATACGCGCCGTGACGATGTCGAGGTGCTGAGGTGCTCCGCCGAAATCCTGGTGCAGCCCCAAAAGGAGGGCGGTCTTCAGGGAGACGAGACGCAGGTTGACCTGGAAGGTGGACACCGGCAGCAGCAACCGCACGGCCTGAGTGGTGATCTCGTGGGAAAGCAGTAGGTCAACCCAGCGTGGCGCGGTTCCCCGCCGTGTCGAGCACCACCCGCGATGCCGCACCTTGTCCTCAGCGCTCTGGCGGACAACTCCGCAGTACACACAACTCGGGAAGCGTGGGGCCGAGGTATGAGTTCCCGCCACGGAGATATCGGGGCCGGGCCGGTCGGCACGCCCGAGGTTGACCGTGCGGATGGTCGCCTGCCGAATGTATTCGGCACCGAAGGCTTGCCCCCTGAGCCGCCAGGCACCTTGGATCTGGTCGTAATCCACATCCACGCCGGTGACCGTGATGAATCGGGTGCGGGTCCGGTCCTCGGTCTCGTCTTCGATCAAGGCCTCGTCACGACGGTGAACCGCGGAGGCCTTTCGTAATTCGAGCACCTTGTGAACAGCGCCCGCATCGGCAACGCCGGTGCTGCGGCACCGCGGGCACGCGGGGGGAGCCGGATCGACGGTCTCGGTTCCCCATCCGCAGTCCGGGCACAACCGCATGTGCCGCCAATGAGGCTGTCCGGAGGGCCCGAGCTCCAAAGCATCGATCTCCACTCGGTATCCCTGGGCATAGAAGACCGCGCCGGGGGCAAATTCCGTGAGAGCAGTACGGCTGCCGCGCCCGTAGCTGTGTTCGCTGGTGTGGAATTTCTTCTCGCCCTCGTCGTCGGTGGTCCACCACAGCGACACGTCGAGCTCGGTGTGCTCGTCGAGCAAGTTGTAGCTCGGCAGGAGGGACAACTCACCGAGCCCGGTCAACGCGTTGCGGTTCCACGTATCGCGCAACATGTGGGTGAGTGCCCTGTACTCACCGATCCAGCGTCGACGGTCCTCGACCTGGGTGTCGTCGAGATGCTTCTGGGTCTCGAGACTATCGATCGCCGTGGCGAGCTCACCCTGCCGGTATTCCAGTTCCTTTCTCTGGTCCGCCCATTGGAACACCACACGGGCGAGCTTGTCGCGCAGCCCTTTGGCGGCGAAGGACCGCACCGCTCGGCGGACCTCCTCGTCGATGGCGTCGCCGTAGAGGGAGAGGAACTGCTCGGCCAGCACGTGGGCGTTCTTGGTCACCGTGTCGACGAACTGCCGCAGCCAACTTCCCTCGGCCAGCCCGTTGTCGAGCAAGGCACCGAGCAGGCGCGGCATCTCACGGTCGAGCCGAATGTCACCGGAAGCGACCCGGTCGAAGCAATACGCCAGGTATTGCCGACACAACAGCTCGGTGGCCGACAGGTAGGCCGCCGGTGGAATGACCTCGCCGTCGATGAGGTGCTTCGGCTCCGACAGGTAGTACAGCTCTCGTGGACTGCTCGGTACCGTCGCGAGCACCAGTGCGTTGCCGGTGGACCTGCCCGCCCGGCCGACCCGTTGGAGGTAGTTAGCCGGAGTCGGTGGTAGGGAGGCCAGCCCGACAGTCGACAGGTCACCGATGTCGATACCCAGTTCCAACGTCGGCGTGCACGTCAGCACGTTCGGGTCTATCGGTGAGGAACCGTTGGAGAAGCGGCGTTCGACTTCGAGCCGCGTATCGTCGTCCAGAAGCGCCGTGTGTTCGTGACTCACGAGGTGTCGCAGGCGCCCGGAGCGGTAAAGCCTGCGATAGAAGTTGTCTTCCCGTACTCGATGCGGCTCCAGGTGTCCGGTGCAGCGCATTCTGGGGCACGGCGCTGACAGCCACCGGTCGAACCGCTTCGGCGCAACGGGCTGGATGTGGTGGCATTTCGGGCACCTCAGGTGGGCATGCTCCAGCTCGCTGTTGTTCAACGGGATCAGCTCGATCCGGGCCGGATCGAGTCCGAACACCGCGGCATCCGTTTGGGACGTGCGGCGCAGCAGCGGTGGAGTCTCGCCCTCGGCCAGCAATCGGACCACGGGCTCGAGAAGAGCGCGAGCCTCGGCCCGGCCGACTTCCAAACACCGTTCCGTCCAGTCCACCAGCCACGACTCGCCGCGGGGACGAAGACTGTCGAAGTCGCCACTGGTCGACGTGCTGTAGAAGACGGGTGCGGGCCGCCCGCGGGGGAACTTCTGCATCCCCGCGGGACTTCCACCCCAGATCGGCCATCGATTGCCGTCCCGCTGCACATACGCGTCGAGCCACTGGTGCGCGATCCCGCCCCGCTTTCGCAGCCGGTCGAGCAATCCCAGCAGCCAGACCTCGTACGCTTCCCGGTCGGGCAGGCTCATACCGCGTTCGGGCAGGTTCTCGTGGGCGTCGCGGGCCAAGGTTGCGTACCGACCCAGGTCCATGTCGTAGTCGACGGCGAGGGCACCGGTGAGTTCCAGTGTCCGACCGAGTCGGGACCGTAGACCGATTTCGAGGTGCGCTTGGAAGGTCAGTCGAGTTCCGAGCAACCGCCGTCTGCGACCGCCCCTGTCCCGGTCGAGCCACTCGCCCTCGAAGCCGAGCCTGCGCGTGAAGTCCGGAGGGGCGATGGCGTAGAGGTCCTCGGTGGGGCTTGCGGCCAGGGCCGTGGTCACGTCCTGCAGGCTGCGTGGTCGGTCTCCGACCGCACGCAACAACGCCGAACGTAGGTTGAATTGGAAGGCCCTGCCTTCGATGAACGCCGCCCGGTGGGCGGCATCCTGCACCGAGTCGGTGAAGACCAGGGTCTTCTTCTCCCCATGGCTGATGAGGTTGGAGCCGAAAAGCTGGGTGAGGGCCACGCTGACCAAAGTCGCCACCGACGAGCCGAGGAATCGGACGGCGTCGTCGGCACCGCAAGACGGACACCGTTGCTCGGTGGCAGCCTCCTCATCGGGGGTCACGAGCACGGACAGTCCCGGCTCGCCGTCACGGGAGTATGCGAGTGTCCGGGGATCGATGCGTCGGGCATCGGGTTCATCGTCACGGGCGAGCAAGAGCGTGCGCAGCTTCCGGCGATCGGTCACACTCGTTCGCCAGACTTTCTCCGGGGAGCCTTCCAGCTCTTCGCCGAGTTCGGTGGCCACCGTCTGCCATCCCGATCGACCACACACGCGACAGTAGGCGGCAGGCAGGTAGCGCACGTCGTGGTCTGTGGGGCCGTCATGCCACCAACCGAACTGCGGTTCGGATTTGACGGCGCGCAGCATTCGCGTGAGTTCGCGGATCCAAAGCTGCACTTCGACGTTCACGAGCGGCCGGGTCCGCCCTCGACCACCGCCGATCCTGGCGGCGGACAGCAGCGCAAGGAAGCGCAGGAGTGCGTTCTCGACCCCTTTCGGGTCCCGTTCCCTGGCAACCCCCCACTGCAACACACCGGAGTTGGTGACCGCATCCACGGCCTGGGGCAGCGTCAGGGGCTCGTCCGCGAGTGCCTGCACCACGGCCCGGGTGAGGAAGCTGCGGCTGAGGCGCCTCCCGAGCGCGATTCGATCGGGAATGGCTCCTCCGAGAAAGGCATGTGCAAGCTCCTGCCAAGAATCGGAGCGAGTCGCGTCGGGAGGATCAAACTGATTGATCGACGTTACGTCGGGGATGGTCAGGCTGAAGTCGACATCCGGCACCACATCGGCCGCTTCCAGCCGGTTTTCGGTGATGACGGCGTCTGACGGGAACGACGTACCGAAGATGGTCTCGGCGAAGTTGCGCAACTCTTCCGACCGGGTGGCACCGCCGAGAGTGGCCGAGGTGGCCACGGGGGTGATCCGGCCAAGCGGGCGACCGGGTTCGGCGACTTTCAGTGTTGCGCCGAGGCGACGCAACAGCATGGCGACGTCGGTGCCCTGAGCGCCGTCGTAGGTGTGGAACTCGTCGAGGACTAGGTATTGCAGGCTCGCAGCCGACTGCTCCCACAGCGGCGCATCCGCCGGGCGCAGCAGCAACAGGTCGAGCATCTTGTAGTTGGTCAGCAGAATGTCCGGAGGGTCCTCCCGCAGCACCCTTCGGCTGTCCACGAGATGCTCACGCGACGGCTGGGTGTGTTTGCCCTCGCCGCCGATGTACACGCCTGCCGTGACGCTCTTGAGCCGAGGATCGTCGTGCAGCAGCTCCGCGATGCGGCGGGCTTGGTCGGTGACGAGCGCGTTCATCGGGTACAGCAAGAGAGCCTTGATGCCCTTCTCACCACGAGCCCGTGCGCGTACGGCGTGGTCGAGTACCGGGTAGAGGAACGACTCGGTCTTACCCGAGCCCGTGCCCGTGGTGACGATGGTCGGTTCGGCGGCGCCCTCGCGCGTGGAGAGGCGCTCGAACGCCTTCGCCTGGTGCTGATATGGCGTGAACCCCTCCGGCAACCAGTCCAGCGGGGATCGCCATCTGCGGCTCACCGGATGGAAGGGGGTCCGCACCCGCAGGTACGGGCCGCGGAAGATACCGGTGTCCGGGGCCATGAGGAACGATTCCAACGCCGCGCGGGCGTCGTCGTCGGCCAGGGCGAAGGTGGTGGACAGGTACTCCGTGACCGCGTGTTTGGTCTCCTCCGCCAGCAACGACGGGTACATCGACACTTCCTTCCGGGCCTGGCCGTGTGATCACTCTGCGTGGTACGTCGCTCCCGAGCCGGGTTCCGTTAATGGACGTTACCGATTCGCCGCTGTGCCGTGGCCCGGGTGGTGGGCACCGGGGAGACGGTCGAGGTCACCGAAGGCAGACTCGTCTCCCCGTTCCCCACGCGTTCTCGATCCGGTCAGCGCCTCCTGCGACCCCGTGCCGGGCGCACCGGGCCACCCGAGAGGAACGACTCGGCGAGTGCCTCCCAGGCGGGCACGTCCACGCCGTTGCGGTCGTCGGTCCAGACGAGAGCCCCACGCGGACCGCCGCCTTCCTCCAGCGGCAGGATGCCTTCCTCGGCGTACCACTTCTTCTTCAGCTCCCAGCCCTCCCCGTAGCCGGGGTCGCGCAGCAGACCGAGGTGCTCCCAGTAGACGGTGCGCCCGTCCGAGGTGGTGATGGTGAAGTCCGGCAGTCGCATCCGGGCGTCCTTGCCGACGAGCGGTTTCTCGTAGGTCCACGCGCCGGGGGCCCACTTGTCGAGGATGCCCGCGATGATGACCTCGTTCTTGCTGCGCACGAGAACACCGCTGCCGGTGACGTGCACCAGACCCGCGTCCAGCACGCCGATCGCGCTGCCGTCGGCGGCCCGCACCTCCCTCGGCTCGGCGGGACACACGAGGTCGGTGAACCTGCGGGCCGCGTCGGAGCCGGTGGCGCGGGTGAGGGCCATGAGGTCGTCGAGCGGGCCTTCGTGGCAGATGACGACCTTCCCGGTCTGCCGGGTCAGCGCCGTGTACAGCAGCTCGCGCGACAGGCCACGCACCCCCGCGGGCAGCATCAGGATCACGGTCCCGAACTCGCTGCCCTGCGACTTGTGCACCGTCAGCGCCCACGCCAGCTCCACGCTGGGGTCCTCGGAGATGGCGCTGTTCACGGTCACGCGCACGCCGGGCTGCGAAGAGAACTCCACCTGGGTCGCCCAGGGCGACGGGGTGCCG
>NZ_DAHVQP010000001.1:0-17040 GCF_027317685.1 Saccharomonospora sp. | reverse complement strand
GTCGGCGAACGACTCGTGCGCCATGACGTGACACCAGTGGCAGGCTGCGTACCCGACCGACAGCAGGATCGGCACATCCCGCCGCCGCGCCTCGGCGAGGGCTTCCGGGCTCCACGGCCACCAGTCCACCGGATTGTCGGCATGCTGGAGCAGGTAAGGCGATGTGGCAGTGGCGAGGCGGTTCACGTTCCCAGCGTCTCACAGCCGAAGGAGCCTCACAGCGGTCGACACGGTCGACGCCGAACCCGCCGAACGACGACCGGCGAACACGAACGAACCGGCCCGAGCGTGCCCTCTTCACGGGTCCTCGGGAAGGACCGCCGCCTCGCGCGTGGAAGCGCTCGTCGCTAGGACTTGCTCTCCGAGCCCGGATCGGCCGCCGAGTCGGCACCGACCGAAGCACGGTCGGAACTCTGCGTGTCACCGGCCCTTTCGTCACCGGCCTCGGCGGAGGAGTCGGAGGTGTCCGTGTCGAAGCTGGCGGGAATCCGCTTGAGGTGCTTGGTCATCGAGCGGATCAGGAAGGCGACCGCCACGAGGAACAGCAGGAGCAGCAACAGGCCGACGGGTGAGGATTTGCCGAAGTCCTCACCTTGTCCACCGCCGTCCACGTTGCCCCCGGGTGGCTGCTGCGCGAGCCAGGCTCCGGCGTTCATGGCCGGCACGACCGCGAAGGCCGGAAGTGTCATGTCGTCACCCTTTCTCGGATCCCCGCGAACAGATCGTCCTCCGGCAACGTCGTGTCAACGAGCGAGCGGACGAGTTCGTACTCCTCTGTGGGCCACACCTCACGCTGCACGTCCAGCGGCACCGCGAACCACCGACTGTTCGGGTCGATCTGTGTGGCGTGTGCGCGCAGCGCGTCGTCGCGCGCCTCGAAATGGTCGGAGCACGGCACCCGTGTGGTGACGCGTTCCATGACATCGGGCCGGTTCGGGTCCCACCTCTTCAGCCACTCCTCGTACGGCGAGGGCAGCCCTCGCGAGGTGAGCGCCTCGTGGAACGCCTCGTACTTCGCCCGCGAGAAACCGTGGACGTAGTACAGCTTGAGCGGCTGCCACGGCTCACCCGCGTCAGGATACTGCTGTGGGTCGGAGACGGCGTCCCAGGCCGCCATCGACACCTCGTGGCAGCGGATGTGGTCCGGATGCGGATATCCACCGTTCTCGTCGTAGGTGATGACGACGTGCGGGCGGAACTCGCGCATCAGGCGCACGAGCTTGGCGACCGGTTCGTCCAACGGCACGTTCGCGAAGCAGTCCTCCGGCAACGGCGGAGGCGGATCGCCCTCCGGCAGGCCGGAGTCGATGAAGCCCAGCCACCGATGCTGCACACCGAGGATCTTGGCGGCCCTGGCCATCTCCTCCCTGCGCAGCTGCGTCATGTTCTCGCGCACCTCGGGCCGGTCCATCGCCGGATTCAGCACACTGCCCGCTTCACCACCCGTACAGGTCACGACCATGACCTCGTGCCCCTCGGAGACATAGCGAGCCATCGTGGCGGCCCCCTTGCTCGACTCGTCGTCGGGATGGGCATGCACCGCCATCAGCCGCAACCCCGCCTCCACCCTGCTCGCCCTCTCTTCGTCGGTTCGCGCCATGCTCGGCTCGGCTCCTTTCCACTCGCGTTCGCCCTGACGGACCCCCGTGGTCCACGCCCGTCCGCTCTCACGGATACTCAACACGCGAGGTGGGTGCTTTCATTCTCCCGCCGCGACGGCACGATCATTCGGGAGGCCCTCCGTTGAGCAGGTCGGAGTCCGACCCGACGTCGACGAACGGGTTGGAGGACCGCTACGGCTCCGCGCGGAAACGCCAGGCGGGGCCGCGTTTCCGCCTGCGAGGAAACCGTGCGTGGTTGGTCGGCATCGTTGCGGTGGTGGCACTCACTCTCGGCGGTTACATCGTCTACCAGCAATTCTTCGCCACGCCCATCGACGGTCAGCGGGTCGCGTTCACCGAGCTGCCCGGCAATGCGATGGAAGTCACCGTGGATGTGATCCGTAACGACCCGTCGCGACCCGCGGTGTGTGTCGTCAGGGTCCGTGATATCTCGGGTGCCGAGAGCGGCAGAAGGGAGATCTACGTCCCTCCGGACGTGGGACGCCTGGACACTGTTGTACAGAGCATCGAGCGGCCTGTCACTGCGGACGTGTACGGCTGCTCATATGATGTTCCTGAATATCTGTCAACCCCCGAGCGGCCAACGGAGTGAAATAGGAGCCGGGAGTCCGGCGTTCCTGACTTAAGCAGGGGTCTCGGGGGTAGCTTCGTGCTATCCTTAGGTATCGGCACGGCCCCGAGTGGGCCGTGTCTTTCCTTTATCTACCAGCCACGATGGCGTGGCGGCCGGCTTGTATACCCAGGTTCGGCAGGCCCTAGGAGGAGATGGTGACCGTGAGCGATAGCAAGGTGACCTGGCTGACCCAGGATGCCTACGACAGGCTCAAAAACGAGCTCGACGAGTTGATCGCGAATCGTCCGGTCATCGCCGCGAAGATCAATGCCAGCCGAGAAGAGGGCGACCTGAAGGAGAACGGTGGCTACCACGCCGCCAGGGAGGAGCAGGGGCAGCAGGAAGCCCGAATCCGGCACCTTCAGGAGTTGCTGCGCTCAGCCAAGGTCGGCGAAGCGCCCAAGGACGACGGCATCGCCGAGCCGGGCATGGTGTTGACCGTGCGTTACGACGGCGATGACGACGAGGAGACGTTCCTGCTCGCCACTCGCGAGGAGGGCGGCGGCGGATCGTTCGAGGTCTACTCGCCCGACTCGCCCCTGGGCAAGGCGTTGCTCGGCGCCAGGGAGAACGAGTCGCGGGAATACCCGCTGCCGAACGTCAAGACCCAGAAGGTCACCCTCGTCAAAGCCGTTCCCTACAACTCCGAGGCGGCGATGAGCGAGAGCTGAGTCCTCACAAACAGCAGCAACGGCGACGGCCGGTGCGCACCACCACTTTCGGCAGGTGCGCGCCGGCCGTCGCCGTTTCTCGGAAGGACCGTTCGTGTGCCGAGCCGGCAAAGACGTCTTCGAGGTCGTGTGCTCGCATCGGTGTCGCCCGGCTTCGGCCGGTCTAGTCGCAGGCGATGCGCTCCAGCAGCGGCCGCACCCGAGGGGGTACCGGGGTCGACAGCGCGATCGATGTCGCCGTTCTCCGCACCCCGGGGACACTGACGACGTCGTCGATGACGCGTTGCAGGTCGTCGTTGGAACGGGCGACGAGCCTCACGAACAGATCACCCTGCCCGGTGGTCGCGTGTACCTCACACACCTCGTCGATGGCGGCCAGCGCGGAGGCCACCTCGGCGCGGTGCCCCTGCGCGATCTCCAACACCGCGAAAGCCGTCAATCCGTAGCCCATCGTGGCGAGATCGAGTTCGGGTGGGAAACCCTTCAACACCCCGGCCGAGGTGAGTCGGTCGAGCCGCGCCTGCACGGTGCCGCGAGCCACACCGAGTCGCCGGGCGCACTCCAGCACTCCCAGGCGGGGTGCGTCGGTTAACAGCAGCAGCAACCGCGCGTCCAGGGCGTCCAGCCTCATCCGTCCTCCTGCGCAATCCGGTCAATGTGATCACTCGAATGCCAATTTCACTGGGCAGGTTGACCAGCATATTTGGTAACTATTGCCCAGTCTGTGTTCATCAGCGCATTCTTCGTCGCATGGCGAATCCAGCACTCGACGACGTCAGCTACGACCAACTCCGTCAACTCGTCGGCCTGGTCGACCACGACCCGGCCAAGGACCCCTTCCCCGTCAAGGCGATGGACGCGGTGGTCTTCGTGGTCGGCAACGCCACACAGACCGCGCACTTCTACCAGTCGGCGTTCGGTATGGACCTCGTCGCCTACTCCGGACCGGAAACGGGCAACGCCGAGTACAAGTCGTTCGTGCTCAAGTCGGGCTCGGCGCGTTTCGTGGTCAACGGTGGGGTGAAGCCGGACTCGCCGCTGTTGGACCACCACCGCAAACACGGCGACGGGGTCACCGACCTGGCCCTCGAAGTCACCGATGTGGACAAGTGCGTCGAGCACGCCAGGGCGAACGGGGCCACGGTCCTGAACGAACCGTACGAAATCTCCGACGAACACGGCACGGTACGCATGGCGGCCATCGCGGCGTACGGCGACACTCGACACACGCTTGTGGACCGCTCTCGTTACTCCGGCCCCTATCTACCGGGCTACCAGGCGCGTACCCGCAGCGTGCCCAAACCCGACGGTGCACCGAAACGTCTGTTCCAGGCCGTCGACCACTGTGTCGGCAACGTCGAACTCGGCAAGATGGACGAGTGGGTGGAGTTCTACCACCGCGTCATGGGTTTCGTGAACATGGCCGAGTTTGTGGGTGACGACATCGCCACCGAGTATTCGGCGCTGATGAGCAAAGTGGTCGCCAACGGCAACCACCGCGTCAAATTCCCGCTCAACGAGCCCGCCTTGGGCAAGAAGAAGTCGCAGATCGACGAGTTCCTCGAGTTCTACGACGGTGCCGGGTGCCAACACATCGCGTTGGCCACCAACGACATCATCGGCACGGTGGAGGCGATGCGGCAGGCAGGCGTGGAGTTTCTGGACACTCCGGACTCCTACTACGACGACCCGGAGCTGCGCGCACGCATCGGTGAGGTGCGGGTGCCGATCGAGACGTTGAAGGAACACCGCATCCTCGTCGACCGCGACGAGGACGGCTATCTGCTGCAGATCTTCACCAAGCCGATCGGTGACCGGCCCACCGTGTTCTACGAGCTCATCGAGCGGCACGGCTCGCTCGGTTTCGGTAAGGGCAACTTCAAGGCGCTGTTCGAGGCCATCGAGCGCGAACAGGCACGTCGCGGAAACCTCTGACGGCGGCCCTGACCGGCCACGGTCCGGTGTCGTGGGGTCGCCCGCCGACGGGGCGGCTCCACGGCACCGGGGCCCGCACGGCCGACGGTGATCAATACAACAGGCGGAATCCCGCGCGCTGCAGTTGTGCGGCGACGTCGGCACAGTGGTCCGGACCGCGGGTCTCCAGCTTCAACGCGATCTCCACCTCACCCACCGCGAGCTTGCCGGAGATACGTGAGTGTTCGACGTCGAGCACGTTCGCGCCGAGCTCGCCAACGAGCGACAACACGCTCGCCAACGACCCGGGCCGATCCGGCACCCGCAGTCGCAGGCTCAGGTAACGTCCGGCGGCCGTCATACCGTGCTGGATGAGCTGCAGCAACAAAAGCGGGTCCACATTGCCGCCCGACAGCACCGCGACGATGGGCGGTTCGAACACGCCGGGATACTCCAGCAGCGCGGCCACCGCCGCCGCCCCGGCCGGTTCCACGACGAGCTTGCGCCGTTCCAGGCACAGCAGCACCGCCCGCGACAGCGACTCCTCCCCCACGGTCACCACGTCGTCGACGAGCGACCGGACGTGTTCGAAGGTGATCGGCCCCGGCTCGCCGACGGCGATGCCGTCGGCCATCGTCTGCATGCGGTCGAGCCGCACCGGTCTTCCCGCCGACAGCGACAGCGGGAACGCCGCCGCGTCCTCGGCCTGCACCCCCACGATCCGCACCTCGGGCCGTGCCGCCTTCAGCGCGCTGGCCACGCCGCCCACCAGGCCTCCGCCGCCGGTGGCGACCAACACCGTGGCCACGTCGGGCACCTGTTCCAGGATCTCCAGGCCCACGGTGCCCTGGCCGGCGATGATGTCGGGGTGGTCGAACGGGTGAATGAACACCGCGCCCGTGCGCTCGGCGAACGCCGTCGCTTCGGCGAGCGCCTCCTCCAACCCATCACCGTGCAGGTGGACATCAGCCCCGTACCCGCGGGTAGCGGCGAGTTTCGGCAGGGGCGCCCGCTCGGGCATGAACACCGTGGCGCTGGTCCCCAGCAGAGCCGCGGCGAGTGCCACACCTTGAGCATGGTTGCCGGCGCTGGCGGCCACCACACCTCGCGCGCGTTCCTCCTCGCTCAACCCGTGGATGCGGGTGTAGGCCCCTCTGATCTTGAACGAGCCCGTGCGCTGCAGGTTCTCGCATTTGAAGTACACCGGCCCGCCGTGTGAAAGTTCGAGGTCACGCGCGTGTTCCATCGGCGTTTCCCGCACGACGGATTCCAGCAGACGCCTCGCCTCGCGGATTGTGTCCACGCTGACAAGTCCCATAACCGCAGATCATGTCACTGCACGCAGCGTCACGGAGAGGTTACGTGCTTAGACAGATCACGATTGGGTAAGCTTGTGATACATCGACTGGATCAAGGCAGGAGAGTCACGTATGGGAAGGGCGCGCACATCGGACGCATCTCGTTCCGCTGGTGTGCTGCCGCTCGTCGCCGGAGTGGTCTCCGCCGTCGCGTTGACCGGCGCCGCCGTCTACACGGTTTCCGAAGCCCAGTGTGACCCCGGCCGTTATGTTCGGGACGGTCACCGGATGACTCTGGTCGGCAGCTGCGTCACGGGAGCGGAGCTGAGGGAGGCGGGCATCGGCCACGACCACGGTCGGACGGACTCCACCGGCACCTCCCCCAGCGATTTCCACCCCTGATCCGGGGTTTCGTCAGGACGCGTCCAGCGCGCTGCGCAGGTCTTCGAGCAGGTCGTGCGCGTCCTCGATACCGACCGACAGCCGCAGCAGTTCGGCCGGGACCTGCAGCAACGAGCCCGCGACGCTGGCATGCGTCATGCGGCCGGGGTGCTCGATGAGCGATTCCACTCCGCCGAGTGATTCGGCGAGGATAAACAGTTTCGTCCTGGCCGCCACGTCCAGCGCGGCCCGTTCACCGTCGACGTGGGTGAACGACACCATTCCGCCGAATCGGCGCATCTGTTTGGCCGCCAGCGAGTGCCCGGGGTGTTCGGCCAGGCCCGGGTAGTACACCTGTCCGATCTTCGGGTGCTTCGACAGGGTCTCGGCGATGAGCTCGGCGTTGGAGCAGTGCCGCTCCATGCGCACACCCAACGTCTTGAGACCACGCAGCGTCAACCACGCGTCGAACGGGCTGGGAACGGCTCCGGCCGAGTTGCGCAGGAAGAACAGTCGTTCCCGCAGCTCGTCGGAGTTGGTGATCACCGCACCACCTACGACATCGGAGTGGCCGCCCAGGTACTTGGTGGTGGAGTGCACGACGATGTCGGCGCCGAGCTCCAACGGTATCTGTAGGTACGGGGTGGCGAACGTGTTGTCCACCACGAGCTTCGCACCGCCGACGTGGGCGAGTTCGGCGAGGGCGGCGATGTCGGCGATACCCAGTAGCGGGTTGGTGGGCGACTCGCACCAGATGAGTTTGGTCTCGGGGCGCATGGCCGACCTGACCTCGTCCAGATCGCCCAGCGAAGCGACGCTGTAGTTCACGCCCCACTCGGTGAGCACCTTGTCGATGAGCCGGAACGTGCCGCCGTAGACGTCGTTGCCGAGGATGAGGTGGTCGCCGGGGCGAAGGGCCACGCGCAGCACCGCGTCACTGGCCGCCATACCCGAGGCGAACGCGAGGGCGTGCTTACCGCTTTCCAGCGCGGCGAGGGCTTGTTCGAGCGCGGTGCGGGTCGGGTTGGCGGTGCGCGAGTACTCGTAGTCGCCCTCGCGGGTGCCGCCGACGCCGTCCTGCGCGTAGGTGGAGGTCTGGTAGATCGGCACGATCACCGCGCCGGTGCGGGGGTCGGGTTCCTGCCCGACGTGAATGGCGCGTGTCTCGAATCCGTAGCTGGCAGGGTCTGCAACCATGCCCCCAGCCTACGGCCCGGCCCCCGCAGGCCGCTGCCACGGCCGAGGACCTGGTGACAACGGCCGGGACGACGAAGGGCCGTGGGCGAGTCGGAAAGATCCGTTCGCTCACGGCCCTTCGAAATCCGTGTCGATTTCAGCGGCTCACCACTGCTGCGGCGGCTGACCGGGCTGGCCGAACCCACCGGGCTGGCCGGGCTGACCCTGCTGCGGGAAACCACCACTGGACGGGAACTGCCCACCCGGCTGACCGAACCCACCCGGCTGGCCGGGCTGACCCTGCTGCGGGAAACCACCGCTCGACGGGAACTGCCCACCCGGCTGACCGAACCCACCGGGCTGGCCGGGCTGACCGAACCCGCCGGGGCCACCGAAGCCACCGCCGGGACCACCCGGGCCACCGAAGCCGCCAGGGCCACCAGAACCACCGAGGCCGAGGTAGAAAGCCGTTTGTGGAATCGCGGCAATAACTCCAACGACTGTAATAAGAAGGCCGAGAATCAGGGTGAAGATCACCCGGGTAATTGCGCCACCGTCCTCGATCACAATCAGGAGCGAGGCCAACAGCGTGAGAAATCCACCGCCCAAGGTGACATAGGGGACGATCTTGCCCACACCGCCCTGCAGCTTGTTCACCAGCGCATGCATCACACCACCGGCCGTGGCGGCAAGACTACCCACGAGCAGCGTGATGATGCAGAACCAGGCATAGCCCGCGCCCTCGCTATCCACATCTATTTTTTCTGTTGAAAACCCTGCCTCGCATTGCTCTTGGGGCATGCCAGCCGCAATGCAATTATCTATCGCCTGTTTGTACGCCCTCTCCGCTTGTTCGGCTGCTTCAGAAGCTCGTGAAGAGGTACTGACAAAATCGGCGAACAGTGTGATCGACAGGATCAACGCAATGAGGCCGAACAGAGCGACTGCACCGCCTGCGATCATGGCCTTCATTTGATTGCCCCCGCCACCGAATGCCGGCTGACCGGGAGCGCCGAACCCGCCTCCCGGAGGAGCACCGAAACCCTGTTGCGGGGGTTGGCCGAACTGCCCCGGCTGGCCCGGAGCACCGAAGCCCTGCTGACCCGGCTGCCCGGGGGCACCGAACCCCTGCTGCGGTTGCGGACCCGACTGGGGGCCGACCTGGCCCGGGGCGCCGAAGCCACCCGGGGGCGACTGCTGGCCGAAACCCTGCGGGTTCACCGCGGCGGGGTTGTCGGCCGCGCTCGGAGGAGGCGAGTACGGGATCGCGGGCTGCGGCTGCATACCCGGCGGCACCAGCTGCGTCGATTCGGCGTTCGAGCCCTGCTGTTCGCCCGCGGAGAGATTCGGAGGTTGCACGACCTGGGTGGGCTCGGGGCTGTCCCCGAACCGCTGCTCACCCTGTGACTCCTGCGGCTCCTGCGACTGCTGGGGCTGGGGCGGCTGCACCACCTGGGTCGGCTCGGGGCTGTCCCCGAACGGGCTGTTCTGCTCGGGTTGAGGACCGCTGGACGGCCCCTGGGGTTGCTGCTCGCCACCCGGCGGCTGGTTCGGTGGCTGTGGAGCACTCATTGGGTCGTAAACCCCCTTGACGAGGACCTTGGTGACTTCGCTCGCGCACACGCTATCGGATCGTGACCCGAATAGTGTGTAACGCCCCTGGCAGTTCGCTCGATGATCATATTCTGATCAGGCGTGGCCGGAGAGGAAAGCGAGCAGGTCGTGCCGGGTCACAACACCCGCAGGCTTGCCGTCCATCAGCACCAACGCGCCGCTGGCCTCGCCAAGCGCCTTCATCGCGGCACCGATGTGCTCACCGGCGCCGATCGTGGGCAGCGGGGGCGACATGTGAGCGTCAAGACGGTCGGTCATAGAGGCCTTGCCGGTGAACAACGCCTCCAACAGGTCCCGCTCGTTGACCGCGCCCACCACCTCGCCGGCCATCACGGGCGGCTCGGCGTTGACGACCGGCATCTGGCTCACCCCGAACTCGCGCAGGATCGACACGGCCTCCGCCACGGTCTCGGTGGGGTGGGTGTGCACGAGGTCGGGGATGCTGCCGTCCTTACGGCGCAGCACGTCACCGACCGTCGCGTCCTGCGAGTCGGCGGACAGGAACCCGTACGACGACATCCAACTGTCGTTGAAGATCTTGCCGAGGTAGCCGCGCCCACCGTCGGGCAGCAGGACCACGATCACGTCGTCCGGCCCGCACCGCTTCGCCAGCTCCAGCGCGGCGGCCACGGCCATGCCGCACGAACCGCCCACCAGCAGCCCCTCCTCGCGGGCGAGCCTGCGGGTGATCTCGAACGACTCGGCGTCGGACACCGGGATGATCTCGTCGGCGACGGTGCGGTCGTAGGTGTCCGGCCAGAAGTCCTCACCGACACCTTCCACGAGGTACGGCCTGCCCGTGCCGCCCGAGTACACCGACCCTTCCGGGTCGGCGCCGATGACCTTGACCCGACCCTCGGACGCCTCCTTGAGGTACCGACCGGTGCCGGAGATGGTGCCGCCGGTGCCCACACCCGCCACGAAGTGGGTCACCTTCCCTTGGGTCTGCTCCCAGATTTCGGGGCCCGTGGAGTGGTAGTGGCTCTCCGGGTTGTTCGGGTTGGCGTACTGGTTGGGCTTCCACGCGCCCTCGATCTCACGGGCGAGCCGATCGGAGACGTTGTAGTACGACTCGGGGTGCTCCGGCGGCACGGCGGTGGGGCACACCACGACCTCGGCGCCGTAGGCCTTGAGCACGTTACGCTTGTCCTCGCTGACCTTGTCGGGACACACGAACACGCATCGATACCCCTTGCGCTGCGCGACCATGGCCAGTCCCACCCCGGTGTTACCCGATGTCGGCTCCACGATCGTCCCGCCCGGCCGCAGCTTCCCGGAAGCCTCGGCCGCCTCGACCATGCGCAGGGCGATCCTGTCCTTCACACTGCCGCCCGGGTTCATGTACTCGACCTTGGCGAGGACGAGCGGCTCGACACCCTCGGCAAGGGCGTTCAGCTTGACCAGAGGGGTGTTGCCCACGAGGTCGATGACGTGTTCGGCGTAATCCATACCGCCAGGGTAGACAGTGCTTCGGGCGACGGTGCGCACCGACCTCGACCAGCACCCGAAGACCCACAGAACAGTCCAAATAGGGCCGAAAGCGGTCGGCCATGCAACGTCACTAAGCGCCGATCACGAAGTGAACACTTTGCTTTCGGAGCGTGAACGGGCAGGATATAGCTAAGCGACCGCTTAGCTCACAAAGGAGTGCCCCGATGCCGGAAGCCGTCATCGTGTCCACCGCCCGCTCCCCCATCGGACGAGCCCGCAAGGGCTCACTGGTGGACATGCGCCCGGACGACCTCACCGCGCAGATGGTGAAGGCGGCACTGGACAAGGTGCCTCAGCTGGACCCACGTGACATCGACGACCTCATGCTCGGCTGCGGCCTCCCCGGTGGCGAGCAGGGATTCAACATGGGGCGGACCGTCGCCGTCCAGCTCGGCTACGACCACCTGCCCGGCTGCACCATCACCCGCTACTGCTCGTCCAGCCTGCAGACCACCCGCATGGCCCTGCACGCCATCAAGGCGGGCGAGGGGGACGTGTTCATCTCGGCCGGCGTGGAGACCGTGTCTCGCGCCGACCGCGGCACCTCCGACTCGTGGCCCGACACGCACAACCCGCTGTACGCCGAGGCCGAGGCACGCACCGCGCGCACCGCCGAGAACGGAGCCGACGGCTGGGCCGATCCCCGCGAGAACGGCGAGCTGCCCGACGTCTACATCGCCATGGGCCAGACCGCGGAGAACCTCGCGCTGTACAAGGACATCTCGCGGCGGGAGATGGACGAATTCGCCGTGCGCTCGCAGAACCTGGCGGAACGGGCTCTCGCCGACGGCTTCTGGGCCAAGGAGATCACCCCGGTGACGTTACCGGACGGCACGGTGGTGTCGGCCGACGACAGTCCCCGCCCCGGCGTGACCCTGGAGGGCGTCGAAGCGCTCAAGCCGGTCTTCCGCCCGGACGGCCGAGTCACGGCGGGCAACGCCTGCCCGCTGAACGACGGCGCCGCCGCCCTCGTGATCATGAGTGACACGAAGGCTCGCGAACTCGGCATCACCCCGCTGGCGCGCGTCGTCTCCACAGGCGTGTCCGGACTGTCGCCGGAGATCATGGGCCTCGGTCCCGTCGAGGCGTCCCGCCGGGCGCTGGCCAAGGCGGGCATATCCATCGACGACATCGACCTCGTGGAGATCAACGAGGCGTTCGCCGCGCAGGTGATCCCGTCGTACCGGGACCTCGGCATCGACATCGACAAGCTCAACGTCAACGGTGGCGCGATCGCGGTGGGCCACCCGTTTGGCATGACCGGCGCCCGCATCACCACCACGTTGATCAACTCGCTCCAGCACTACGACAAGCAGTTCGGCCTGGAGACGATGTGCGTCGGCGGGGGCCAGGGTATGGCGATGGTGATCGAGCGCCTGAGCTGAACGAAACGACGCCGAACCTGGAAGACCTCGAAAGACCCTGAAAAAGACGAGGCGGGCCGTGCACTCCGGCACGGCCCGCCGACGTCGGATCCGGCATCCGACCCGCCGCCGAATCGGCTCAGACCGCCGTCGGCTCCCCGACACAGATCACCGTGGCAGGCTCCGAGTAACGGACCGCCGCCATCGCACCGGCAACGGGAGCGCACGCCTGCTCTATGTCGTCGGTGCCTTCCACGATCTTCACCACGGAGACGTCGGCCTTCGGATCGGTGCACGCGACCTTCTCGTAGCCCTTGCTCGGTGAGCGGACATTCGCCAAGCACTCACCTTCCTCGACGTTGAGCATCAGGCAGAACCGGGCACCGTCCTCGTACACCATCTGGTCGTAGTCGCCGTCGGGGCAGGACTCGGAGTTGTCCTCCAATTTCACGGCCACCTTCAACGTCGCCTCCTCGTCGGAGCACTCGTGCACCTTCGGGGCCTCCTTCTGGTCGGAGAAGTCCTCGATGTGCAGACAGTCGCCGGGCTCGGCGTTGTGCGCCGCGTTCAGATAACCGACGGCGAGAAGACCGGCGAACACGAACGCGCCCACGACCGCGACGATCACCGCGATCCGCTTGCCCACCTTCTTCTTCTCCGGTGGAGTCGACGGCACCGGCGGCATCGACTGACCGTAAAGGGATTGAGGCTGCCCCTGTGGCTGAGGCGGCTGCCCGAACAGCTGTGGGGTACCGGGGGGCTGCCCGGGAAAAGCCTGGCCGGGGAAGGGCTGACCGGGAAACTGCGAGGGAGGGGGCTGCTGGCCGTGATGGCCGTAGGGCTGGGAGCCGGAAGACTGACCGTAGGGACCTGGAGTACCGGGCTGTTCACCTTGTCCGGGAGGAACCGTCACCATGACCTCACACAGGAGTTCATCCGATAGGATGAAGTCATCTAACCCTGCGTGATCGCGATAACAGCAGCAACGTCCATCCGAATGAATTCGATGCCACACCGCGCCACACCGCCGAGCCGGTGCGGCACGCACGTCACCGCGCCAAAACAGCGCGCGAGGGTCCCGATCCTCCTGCGCGCACAACAAAGGGGACGCCCGCCCAGGCGGTCGAACGTCCCCTTCGCCTTACCGAAATCCCGCAGCCGTCAATCGTTTTGCAGGTACGACAGCAGCCGCAGGACCTCCAGGTACAGCCAGACCAGAGTCACCATGAGGCCGAACGCCACATACCACGCGAACTTGGCGGGCACGCCCTGCCGGATGGCCTCGTCGGCCATGTCGAAGTCGAGCAGGAAGCTGAACGCCGCGATACCGATCAGCACGAGGCTGAACACGATCGCCAGCGTGCCACCGTCACGCAGTCCCGTGTTGATGCCGAAGAGGCTCAGCACCAGGTTCAGCAACAGGAGGACGGCCGCGCCGCCGAGCGCACCGATGACCCACTTCTGCAGCTTGGGCGTGACCTTCACCGCACCGGTCTTGTAGACCACGAGCATCACGACGAACACCGCGGCCGTTCCCAGGATCGCCTGCAACGCGATTCCCGGGTAGACGAGCTCGAAAATGCCGCTGATCGCCCCGAGGAACACGCCCTCGGCGGCGGAGTACGCCAGCGTCATGGGCCCGCTGGCCATCTGCTTGAAGATGATGATCAGCGACAGCACGAGGCCGACGAGCATTCCGCCGATCATGGCGCCGGTGATGGCACCCGTGGCGCCCGCCTCGACCTGCGTCTGCGCCCAGATCGCCGTGATGACGCCCACGAGCAAGGTCACACCGAGCGAGGCCCCGGTCTTCATGACGACGTCGTCGACCGTCATCGGACGATCGGCCGCGCTGGTCCGCGTCTGCGGAGCACCGTAGGCGGTGGTCTGGCCGTAGCCGGGCTGACCTCCGTACGGTTGGTCGAAGCCCGCATACGGGGCGCCCGCCGCACCGGTAGGCAGGTTGCGGAAGGCGGGATTGCTGGTAGTTCGCACCTGATCCTCCTGGATCTTTCGGCACTTGCGTCGGGTTTAACGCCCGCGCGCGCCAATTCGTTCCCGTCAGTCGAGTAAAGGCAACTTTACCTGCTCGGGCGGGCACGAAAAGACACGAACCACACCCGGCACCGTGCCGATCATCCGCCCGGAGGCAACATTTCCGTTCCGGCATCCTCGCTGAACGGCCCCCGTACGTCCACCGGCTGGCTGATTGCCCCGGTGATGAGTCTCACGCCATTCTCACGTCGCACACCTCACCGGTTCGGCCGTGAAGCCGTGCCGCGGAAAAGAGCCTGGAGCTCACTCGACGCTTGGGGGTTTCGACCTATGACACGAAGACGCCTGGCCCTGGCCACCCGAATGGCCGTCGCCGCCCTACTGGGCACATTGTCCCTCGTCGTAGTCGCGCCCGCGGCGTCGGCTGCGGTCGAGGAAGGCCTCGGACACAAGACCACTCCGGGACAGTCGTGGGGTGGGCGTGACCGCGCCTACGACTGGCTCGGTTCCTACGTCGTGAACGACGAGCACGTGTTCTGCGTGTCATTCGCACTCAAAGCACCCGACAGCACCGAGCGGTACGAACCGGGTGACGAACTCCTCACCAAATGGGGCGAACCGTTGTCCGAGGAGGTCGCCGCCAATATCTCGTACCTGTTGTTGCGGTACGGCGACACCACCGATGCGGACGAAGCCGCGGCACTCGCCCATCTGCTGCATTCGTGGACCGCGGCTCCCCGGAGCCCCGCCGACCTCGACCCGGCGAAACCGTTCACCGAGATCGGCTATGACGTGGACGCGCACTTCGCCAAGCTGCCGCAGGCGGCGCAGGACGCGGTGGAACGTCTCCGCGCCGACGCCGAGGCCAACCGGGGCCCCTGGAGCGCGAGCGTGGCCGCTCCCGAGGAGGAGCAGTTCCTCGGCGCCCCGTCGCAGTGGTCGGTGGCCGTCACCAACGCCGACGGCAAAGGCATCCCCGGTGTCGAGGTGACGTTGACGCTGTCCGACCTCGTCCCGGCCGAGCAGGCCGACGAGGACTCCGACACCGCCGAGTCCACCGAGGTGTCCGAATCCGGGGAGGCCACGAAGGACGCAGAGGTCTCCGAGACCGCTGAATCCGACGAGGCCACCGACACTCCCGTGAAGAGCACCACCGAGGCGGCTTCCGGGGCCGAGGCCGCGGAGTCCAATCCCGTCGAACTGACCGTGGTCACCGGCGAGGACGGCACCGCCCACATCAACGCCACCCCCACCGGGGAGGAACCCGGTGTCGTCGCGGCCCTGAAGGCTCCCGCCGAGCGGCCCTACGTGCGTGATCCGGTGACCGCCGACACCCAACGCGTGGTCTCCACCGGTGGCGAGCAGACCCTGACGGCCGAGGCCGCCACCGACGCCGCCCCCGCTCCCGGCATCGTGCGGGTGACCAAGGTGGACAGTGACACCGGCGAGGGCATCGCCGGAGTGCCGTTGCGGCTGACGGGCGAGGACAAGACCTCGCCCGCGGTGGACGCGAGCGGGGAACCACTCGTGGATTCGGACGGCGAGCCGTTGGTGGTGACCACCGAGGGCGCCGACGGCGTGGTCGCCGTGGAGGGCGTGCGCACGCCGCAAACGGTATGTGTCACCGAGGTGAGACCACCCAACGGGTACGGCGACGCCTTCGATCCCGACGCTCCTCCGTCGGCGTGCGGTGAACTGCGGCCGGGCGAGACGCTCGAACTACGGATCGCCAACGTGCCCGACGAGGTCCCCCGCACGATTCCCGCCGGAGCGGCGGACACGACGGTGTCGCAACCCGCGACCACGTCGGGAGCTCCGGCCAGCGCCCTCGCCGGGCTCGGCATCCTCGCGGTGGCCGTCTCCGCGCTGGCGGGTTGGGTGGCCAGGAAGAGAGTCCTGCGACAGCGATGACCACGTCGGAACCGGATACACCGGATGGAACGCACACTCCGGACACGTCACCGCGGGCCGAACGTCGCCGCTGGAGAAGGGCGTACCTACTCGGAGCGGGCAGTGTGCTCGCGGTGGAACTCGTGCTGGTGGGGGCGTTCGCGCTGCAGTCCCCGGTGTTCGTGGCGGGCACGGCCGTGCCCGCCCAACCGGCCGTCGCGGCGCCGACCGACCAGGACCGGGCCGAACCCGCCGCCGACGAGCAGGACACCGATGACACGGGCGAGAACGGTGCCGCCGACGACGCCGACGAGGCCAACGAGGCCAACGAGCCCGCCCGGCCCACCACCGCGCCCAGCGGGCAGAGCCCGGGCACCGTGCGCCTGCCGGACGGCGGCACGGCGACCCTCGTCCGCAAGGAACTCGGCCCGGACGCGGTCCTGCCCATACCCGACGACCTGGGAGAGGCGACCTGGTGGGGGGCGGGGCTCGGCGCGCCCAGCGGGGCGAGCGTGTTCGCCGGGCACGTCAACTGGCAAGGCCAGGTCGGTCCGTTCGCCGAACTGTGGGACGTCCGGGTCGGGCAAAAAGTGACCGTCAGCGACGACGACGGCTCCGAGTTCACCTACTCGGTCACGCAGATCATCACGCTCGGCAAGGACGAATTGCCCGCGCGGGCGACCGAACTGTTCAGCCAGAGCGGCTCGCACCGACTGGTACTGGTGACCTGCGGTGGGCGTTGGCTCGGCGGTACCACCGGATACGCGGAGAATCGGGTGGTCATCGCCGAACCGGTTTGACGCCGTGCCGGACACGGGCTTCGCCCGCGCCGGACGGAACGCGGACACTCACCCGGTCGGCCTGCCTGACGCCGACGCGCGGGCGCGCGCGGGTACGGTCGAAGTATGGCTTCCGACCACGATCACGGTCTGCTTCCGCTGCGACGGGAGTTCGGCCAGGGATGGCATGGTTTCGACCGCAACCAGGTGGTGCAGTACCTCGATCACCTCG
>NZ_DAHVQP010000131.1:0-18090 GCF_027317685.1 Saccharomonospora sp. | reverse complement strand
CGATCTCCAAGACGGTCAACATGCCGGAGTCGGCCACCGTCGAGGACGTGGAGGAGATCTACTTCCAGGGCTGGAAGTTGGGTCTTAAGGCATTGGCCATCTACCGCGACAACTGCAAGGTGGGCCAGCCGCTGTCGACGGGCAAGAAGGAGAAGTCCGAGGCCAAGGCCGAACCCGAGAAGGTGGTCGAGTACCGCCCGGTGCGTAAGCGGCTGCCGAAGAAGCGGCCGAGCCAGACGGTTTCGTTCACCGTGGGCGGGGCCGAAGGGTACCTGATCGCCGGGTCGTACCCGGACGACGGTCTCGGTGAGATCTTCGTCAAGCTGGGTAAGCAGGGGTCCACCCTGGCCGGGGTAATGGATGCCTTCTCCATGTCGATCTCGGTGGGTCTGCAGTACGGCATCCCGCTCGAGTTCTACGTGCAGAAGTTCCAGAACCTGCGCTTCGAGCCCGCGGGCA
The DNA here is from genome assembly GCF_027317685.1 of Saccharomonospora sp. NCBI lineage: Bacteria > Bacillati > Actinomycetota > Actinomycetes > Pseudonocardiales > Pseudonocardiaceae > Saccharomonospora > Saccharomonospora sp. The sequence goes on along the minus strand of NZ_DAHVQP010000131.1, from coordinate 17,631 downwards.
TGACCGACGATCCGGACGTCCGCATGGCGACGAGCGTCCTCGACTACCTGTTCCGCAGGCTCGCGCTGGACTATCTGCCGTACGAGAAGCGTGCTCAACTGGGCATCTTCACGGCCGATGAGCGCGCGGCGCAGGCCGACAGCGACTACGGCTCGTCGACGACGGAACCGAACGTCGACCTGGAGGCTTTGCGCAGCACCGTCGAGACCGGGCAGCGCAAGGTCGAGGAGGACGACTCCGACTCGTCCGACGACGAAACGCCGAAGGAGCCACGCCGGGAGGCGCACACGACCACCGAACTGGTGGAGTTGCAGCTCGGTAAGGAGGCTGACGCACCGCTGTGCATGACGTGCGGTACGAAGATGCGTCCCGCGGGTTCTTGCTACGCGTGTGAGGGCTGCGGCGCCACCTCTGGCTGCAGCTGACGGTTCTTCGAAGGAACCGTGAGGGGAGCCGGCCGCGAGGGTCGGCTCCCCTCGTCGTCTCGGAAAGGGTGTCGCGGAGACCGGTCTTTCAGGGAAGCGGCGGATTGGACGGGTTCGTTGCGGAGGCGAAGCCCCGCGTCCTGTGCCACAGTGAAAGTCGAGGACGAGCCACCCGCCAAGGGAGCGCCGATGAGCACGGTGGTTGTGACCGGAGGAACCGGCACGCTCGGTCGCGAGGTCGTGCGCGGTCTCCAGGCCGATGGACACGACGTGGTCATCACGAGCCGGAAGGCGCCACCGTCGGTGCGGGACCGAGTCAGGACGGTCCGAGTCGACTACCACTCACCCGTCGCGCTTCGCGCTGCCTTCGAAGGGGCCGACACAGTCGTGCACTGCGCGACCAGACTCGCCGGCCAGCAGGGTGGTGACGTGGACCTGGGCGGTCGGGTGTTCGACGCCGCCCGCGGCGCGGGTTGCGGCCACCTGGTCTACATCTCGATCGTCGGGGTCGACCGCATACCGCTTCGGTACTACCAGGCCAAACTCGAAACCGAACGACTCGTCGAGGACTGCGGGTTGCCGTGGACGATCCTTCGGGCCACCCAGTTCCACGAGCTCGTCGTGCGCCTGCTGAACGGGTTGACGCGCCCGCCGCTGGCCTTGATCCCGGACATCGCCATGCAACCGATCGCTGCCGCCGAGGCGGGCGCGCGGCTGGCCGAACTGGCCGCCGCGCGCCCTGCCGGACGGGTGCCCGATCTGGGTGGGCCCGAGATCGTTGCCGCGCCCCGCCTGGCGCGGTGGTATCTGGAGGCCACCGGACGACGTCGTCGTATCCGCCCGATCAGGCTCTTCGGTTCCGTGTACGAGGCCTATCGCGCGGGCCATCATCTGACGCCCGCGAATGCCGCGGGCACGATCACGTTTCAGGACTACCTCGACGCGCGGGTGCGTCCTCTTCGGTGAGTCGCTGCCACAGGAACTCGAATACCAACGCCCACTTGAACGCCATTTGGGCGTTGTCGGCGGCCGCGCCGTGGCCGCCCTCGATGTTCTCGTAATAGGCGACATCGTGGCCGTCGGCGTGCATCTTCGCCATCATCTTCCGGGCGTGAGCGGGATGCACTCGATCGTCGCGAGTGGACGTCACGAACAGCGTGGGTGGATACGTCCGGTCACTGTGGACGTTGTGGTACGGCGAGTACTGCCGAAGGTAAGCCCATTCCTCCGGGTTGTCGGGATCGCCGTACTCGGCCATCCACGATGCCCCGGCCAACAGTCGGTGGTACCGGCGCATGTCCAGCAGCGGCACCTGGCTGACCACCGCACCGACGAGTTCCGGGTACCGGGTCAGCATCACGCCGGTCAGGAGACCGCCGTTGCTGCCGCCTTGCACACCGAGCAGTTGTGGGGTCGTGATACCGCGTGCCACGAGATCCCGTGCCACCGCGGCGAAGTCCTCGTACACCCGCAGCCGGTTGGTCTTGACCACTTGGTTGTGCCAGTCCGGGCCGTACTCGCCGCCACCGCGGAGATTGGCCACCACATACGTCCCGCCGCGGGCGAGCCAGCCACGGCCGACGACGCCGCTGTACGACGGGGTCAGCGACACCTCGAACCCGCCGTACCCGGTCAGCAGAGTCGGCGAGGCCGAAGTCCGCTCGCGAGGTCCGACGACGAAGTAGGGAATGCGGGTGCCGTCGTCGGAGGTGGCGAAGTGCTGTTCGACACCGAGATCCCCGGCGTCGAAGAACGCGGGGGTGCTCTTCACCGTCTCCAGTTCGCCGCCGATCTCACCACGTGACAGCGCGGGCGGGTCGAGGTATCCGGTGGTCTCGAGGAAGAACTCGTCGCTGTCGTCGGGGTCGGTTGCGACCAAGTCGACGACGGTACCGGGCTCGACGGCGCTGCTCAGCGGCTCGTCGGTCCAGCCGCCGGCGCCGGGCGTGAGTACCCGGATCCGGGTCGTCACGTCCACGAGTGTGCCCAGCAGCAGGTGGTTGCGCGTCCAGGCGTAGTAGTCCAACGACGTGTGCGCATCGGGCTCGAACAGCACGGTCATCGACCGGTCACCGGCGAGGAAGTCGTCCAACCTGGCAGCCAGCAAAGTTCCGGCCGGGTACCGCGTGCCTTCGAGCGTCCACGGACTCCGAGTGCGTACGAGCAGCCATTCGCGGTGCAACGTCGGCACGGCGTCGTCAGGTACGTCGATCTTCACGAACCCGGTGTCGGTGCGCAGGTACACCTCGGAGCAGTAGAAGTCGACGGCACGGCGGATGACGTCGCGTTCCCAGCCCGGGGTCGGATCGTGCACGGCTCGCACGGACACGTCCTCGGGCTTGCCCTCGAACACGAGGGTGGCATCCTCCAGCGGGGTTCCCCGACGCCATTCCTTGACCAGCCGAGGATAACCGGAGCTGGTCAGCGAGCCTTCACCGAAATCCGTGCCGACGTAGACGCGGTCCTCGTCGATCCAGCACACCGAGCTCTTCGCCTCGGGCAGGGTGAAGCCGTCGTCGACGAACTCGCGCCGCTCGAGGTCGAACTCCCGTACCACGGTGGCATCGGCGCCGCCTCGGGACAGTTCCACCAGACACCGGCGAAAGCTCGGACGCAGCACGACGGCGCCCTGCCACACCCAGTTCTCGTCCTCCTTCGCCGCCAGTTCGTCGATGTCGAGGAGGACGTCCCACTCGGGCTTCGGAGTACGGTAGGAATCCAGGGTGGTGCGCCGCCACACACCTCGGGGATGGTCGGCGTCACGCCAGAAGTTGTAGAGGTACTCGCCACGACGGCGCACGTACGGGATGCGGGTGTCCGCGTCGAGCACCTCGCGCAATTCGTCGCGAAGCCGTTCGAAACGGTCGCCCTCGGCGTAGCGGCGCACGGCCTCGGCGTTGTGCCCTCGCACCCATTCGAGGGCGGCCTCGCCGATGACGTCTTCCAGCCAATGGTGCGGATCCGACTCCACACTCGGGTCAAGCTCGTTCATGGCGGCCAGTCTGCCAGCCTGCTCGGTGTCTTCCGGACGGCGACGTCCTGCTCGACACCAGGGGCGACACGCAAAGTGACTGGTATGGCGTTTGGGTCACTCGACCGAGGGTGGAGGTCATGTGAAACGGTGATCCCCGACCCATCCTCTCGGTAAAACCCTGCCCGGCGTTCGTCGGAACGTGTCGATCTCTGCTTGACAGGGACGGTGCCTGGGATAAAGGTCAACACCAATCTTTTCGCCGCCGTCCGATCTGGGGGCTTCGTGAGGCTCAAGCGTGTGTCGATGATGATGGCCGCCACCGTGGTGGTGCTGCCGCTGGTCGCTGTGAACGCGGCTGCCGATCCCGTCCGGGAACCCGTCTTCGTGGACGGACAGGCGCAGCCCGTGTACGACCCTTCCGACGTCGTGAGGGAGGACGTCTGGGTCGAGGCCGGTGTGGACAGTGATCACGACGGGGTCGAGGACGTGGTGCACGTCGAGATCGTGCGGCCTCGGGAAACGGAAGAGGGCCTGCGGGTACCGGTGGTGTACCAGGCCAGCCCTTACTTCGCGGGTGGTAACCCGGTCACCAACCACGACGTCGATCGTGAGCTGTATGTGCCGACGCGGCCGTCCGCCGAGATCACGTGGCATTACCAGGACTATTTCCTGGCGCGCGGCTTCGCGGTCGTGTACGCCGAATCGCTCGGCACGGGGCAGTCCACCGGCTGCCCCACCATCGGCGGGGAGAACGAGACCCTCGGGGCGAAGTCGGTCATCGACTGGCTGAACGGGCGTGCGCAGGCACGTGACGCGGGCGGTACCGAGGTCGACGCCGACTGGACCACGGGGCGGACCGCCATGATGGGTGTGTCCTACAACGGCACACTACCCAATGCCGTCGCCACCACCGGTGTCGAAGGGCTGGAGACCATCGTCCCGATCGCCGCGATTTCCAGCTGGTACGACTACTACCGCGAGAACGGCGCAGTGGTGGCACCCGGCGGATACCAGGGCGAGGACAGCGATGTGCTAGCCGAGTACGTCTACACGCGGGCCGATCAGGAGATCTGCCGCCCGGTCATCGACCGGCTGGCGTCGGAACAGGACCGGCTCACAGGTGACTACAACGACTTCTGGCACGAACGGAACTACCTGGACGACGTGCACCGGATCGACGCGTCCGTGCTCGCGGTACACGGATTGGACGACTGGAACGTGACCGTCAGCCAGGTTGCCGAGTGGTACGCCGCGCTCGCCGAACACGGCGTGGAACGCAAGATCTGGCTGCACCAATCCGGGCACACCGACCCGTACTCGTTGCACAAGGAGCAGTGGCTCACCACTTTGAACCGTTGGTTCAGCCGCTACTTGTACGACGTCGACAACGGTGTGGAGAACGAGCCGAGAGCCACGATCCAGCGTGAGGACGGCTCGTGGACCGAGGAGACCGACTGGCCGGCTCCGGGCGCGCAGGACGCCACGTTGTCGTTGCGTCCGGGTGGCGATGAGCGCGGTGGGTTGGGCACCGGACCGTCCCGGGGCAGGCCCGTGTTCGAGTGGTTGACCGACGACGCGCGTAAGACGGTGGAGGAGTTGGTGGACGCGTCGTCGTCGGAACACCGGCTCTCCTATGCCACCGAGGCCGCCCGTACACCGGTCCGGGTGAGCGGCACCCCGTCGGTGCGCCTGCGGCTGATGTTCGATCGTCCCGCGGCCAACGTGACGGCCGTTCTCGTGGACCGAGCCCCGGACGGCAGTTCCCACGTCATCACTCGTGGTTGGGCCGACCCGCAGAACCGGAACAGCGACTCGCGCACACAGCCGATACGGCCCGGTGTGCCGTATCGGCTCACGTTCGAACTCCAGCCCCAGGACTACGTGCTGGACAGGGGACACCGGTTGGAGTTCGTGCTGCTGTCCAGTGACCACGACTTCACCCTGCGGCCGAGCCCCGGCACGGGTGTGGGGTTGGAGTTGACCAGGTCGAAGGTGACGTTGCCCGTGGTGGGTGGCGAGGCGGCGGTGCGGCAGGCGTTCCCTCGTCGCTGACGAGTGCGCATAGCACACCCTGCCGACAATTCAGCGGCATCGGGGCTGATGCGGCCCCGGTTGTCCACATTGGGGTCGAACCGTCCACAGATTCCGGCTGCGTCCCCGAAACCGTTCCTTTCGGGCCCATTGTGGAGACATGGCTTCCACGATGGGCCCGAATTCGACGGGCAACACGACGGACACAACCACGATCGACCTCAGGGACCCGGGGGACCTGCTTGCGGCCACACCTCATTTGCTGGGCTTCGAACCCAGTGATTCGGTGGTGCTGATCGGCCACCGGGGAGAGGCGGGAACGCACATCGGCAACATCGTGAGAGCCGATCTGCCCCTGCCCGGAGGCGAGACCGCGTTGGCCGCGCAGATGGTGGACCCGCTGGCGCACGCCTCGGTCGCCGTCACCGTCGTTGTCGTGGGAGGACGGCGGATGACCGGCACGACGGGCCCACCTGCGGGCGCCGTCGTCGCCGCAGTCAAAGATGTCTTCGGCCGCGCGGGAACACCTGTGCAGCACGCCCTCTGGGTGCCCGCGATACGGGCGGGCGCCCCGTGGAAGTGCTATGACGACGACTGTTGCGCGGGACATCTGCCCGACCCGCGAAGCACGGTGCTGGCGGCTGTGACCACCCACGCCGGACTGGTGACCCACAGCAGTCGGGCCGCCATGCAACGTCAGCTCGATCCCGTGGGGAGCGATGTCCTCGCTCGCAGGGCGGTGATGCTCAACCGCCGGGTCACCACGGGTGGCCTCGAGGAACCGGCGGCGCTCAGCCGAGGACGTGCGGCGATTCGCGGGATATTGACACGGGCGTGGGAGGGAACACCGACGCTGTCCGACACCGAGGTGGTGGAGTCGGCGCTCGGCCTCACGTTGCCGGCTGTCCGTGACGCCTGCCTGGCCATGGCTGTCCCCGTCGGCAGCGCCCACTCCATCACAGCGGAACGCGTGTGGCTCCTGCTGACCCGGCACACGCCCGCGCCCGAACGCGCCGAGCCGGCGACCCTGCTGGCGTACTCGGCCTACGTACGGGGCGAAGGTGCCCTCGCCGGAATGGCGTTGTCGGCCGCGCGGGCCGCCGACCCCGACCACCTGCTGTCGCGGTTGCTCAGCCAGGCGCTCGACCATGGCCTGCCGCCGGAGACACTCGCCGGTCTGGCTCGGTCCGGTGACACGGGCCCGATCTGGACGGCGCCATCCGAGAGCCTCGGGACCGGTACTCGTCCGTCACGGGATGGGGACGGCGACCCGGGTAGCGGTCAGGCGCGGAGGCCGCCTACTGCTTCTCCAGACGCCGGCGAGTGAACTCCCAGGCGTCGGCGACGATGCCCGCCAGGTCGGTGTGCTGCGGAGTCCATCCGAGCGCCTGCTGGGCTTTGTCGCTGGCGGCCACCAGAACGGCGGGGTCGCCTGCGCGACGCTGTGACACCACGGCCGGGATGGCATGTCCCGTGACCTCACGGCAGGCGTCGATCACCTGACGCACCGAGAAACCGGTTCCGTTACCCAGGTTGAAGATCTGGTGCGTACCTGGTTCGGCGTGAGTGAGCGCGAGCAGGTGCGCGTCGGCGAGATCCACCACGTGGATGTAGTCCCGGATGGCCGTGCCGTCCTCGGTGGGGTAGTCGTCGCCGTAGATGTGCACCTGGTCGCGGTGTCCGGTCGCCACCTGCAGGATCAACGGGATCAGGTGCGTCTCCGTGGTGTGCCGTTCGCCGTAAGGACCGTAGGCGCCCGCGACATTGAAGTAGCGCAGGCTCACGGCCGAGAGACCGTGGGCACGCGCGTAGCTGGTGATGGCGTGGTCGATGGCGAGCTTGGTGGCGCCATAGGTGTTGGTCGGAGCGGTGGGTGCGGTCTCCGGGATCGGTGTCGTCTCCGGCTCGCCGTACGTCGCCGCTGTGGAGGAGAACACCAACCGCTGTACGCCGTGTGTCCGCATCGCTTCGAGGAGACGAAGGGAGGTGAGTACATTGCCGCGCCAGTAGGTGCCGGGGTCTTGCATCGATTCGCCGACCAAGCTCTTCGCGGCGAAGTGCAGAACACCGTCGAAACCTTCGGCGAGCAACGTGCTCGCGACCTCGGCCGCGTCACCCTGCACGAACCGAGCGCCCTCGGGGACGGCGTCGGCGTGACCCGTGGACAGGTCGTCGACGACCGTGACCTCGTGTCCCGCTTCGAGCAGGCGAGCCGTGCACACACTGCCGATATAGCCTGCGCCACCCGTAACAACCAGCTTCATGGGTGTGCTCGACGTCGTGCTCTCGGTGGGCATTCGTGCGGGCCCTTTCTCGAACGGAAAACGTTTCGGTCTCTACGGGGCGACAGTGTGCACCCACTATCTATGTTCCCAGGGAGCGGGGTGGTAGGCGAAGCGTCGTGAGATGTCGTATGGGGTCACTGGGCGCGCCCGGTACTCGTGGAGCTGTGACGTTGTGCGCGCTCGACGAAGCCTCTGGTGTGATCCGCTGGGCGCTCTACGTGGTGCGGTGGTCGACGGCCGGCGGTTGTCGTCGTAGAGGTGTCGTGGGTGTCGAAGCCGTTGTGTTGTGTGGCTTGAGCTGGGTGCGATTGCGCTGTGTGTGGAGCTGATGACGGAAGGCGCTCGCCGTTGTCTGTCGGCGTTTCTGACATCGCCACGATGTCGCCGTTTCGGCCGGCTGTCTTACCCAGTCACCGTGGGCCGATGCGAGCAGGTGCGTTCGTCGTCGGTGACGTAGCGAGACGAGTGAGCGGTGAGAGTGTCGAAGGGATGGTGCGGCCGGGATCCGGCACCTGCCGTTCGGATCCCGGCCGGCACGGACCGGAAGAATCCGTGGGTAGGTTGTACCGATTCTCTACCGGGTTTGGGCAAGCACGGCATGCAGCGCCGACGTGGGAATGCGTGCGGATGTGACGTCGTCGGACACCTCGACGGTGGGGTCCCCGTTGACGGCCTTGCCGACCTTCACCGTGCGTCCGGGCACGATGCCGACCGACCGCAGCTTGCCCATGAGCTCTTCGTCGAGCTGTACGTGTTCGGCGATGCGCCGGATCTCCACCAGGCCACCCCCCGACTTGGCGATCTCGTCGAGGCGGACCAGGTCGGCTTCGGCGGGCGGCGCAGGTTCGCCCGCCTCCAGCTTGTCCAGACCCGGAATCGGGTTACCGTACGGCGACGTCGTCGGGTTCCCGAGCAACGTGACGAGCTTGCGTTCCACCGCTTCGCTCATCACGTGCTCCCAACGACACGCCTCGTTGTGCACCTGTTCCCATTCCAGCCCGATGACGTCGACCAGCAACCGTTCGGCGAGCCGGTGCTTACGCATGACCGCGACCGCCAGCTCGCGTCCGTGCTCTGTGAGCTGGAGATGCCGGTCGTCGGCAACAATCACCAATCCGTCACGTTCCATGCGCGCCACCGTCTGGCTCACGGTGGGGCCGCTCTGCTGCAGACGCTCCGCGATGCGGGCGCGCAGCGGTACGACCCCCTCCTCTTCGAGTTCGAAGATGGTGCGCAAGTACATCTCGGTAGTGTCGATGAGATCGTTCACGCCTGTCCCCTTTGTTCGCCTTACTCATGGTAGTCGCTGGTACTGGTGCTGAGGGCAGGCGAGCGACATTCCCGTGCGCCACCAGTACCAGGGAGGTGCAGGCAGGATAGGGGATATGCGCCAAATCATCTCGACAGCCGAACTCGCCGACCTCCTGAATACCGAGCACCCTCCGACAGTGCTCGACGTGCGTTGGCGCCTCACCGGACCGCCGGGACGTGATTCCTATGAGGAAGAGCACGTGCCGGGAGCCGTGTTCGTGGACGTGGACACCGAGCTGTCGGGAAAGCCGGGACCCGAAGGGCGCCACCCCTTGCCCGACCCTGCGTCCTTGCAGCGTACGTTGCGTGCCGCCGGGGTGAGCGGTTCGCGACCCGTGGTGGCCTACGACGACGGGGACGGTTCGGTGGCGGCGAGGGCCTGGTGGTTGCTGAGGTGGGGTGGGCACAGCCGGGTAGCGGTACTCGACGGTGGTTTCGCCGCGTGGAAGGCGGAGGGGCGTCCACTCGACGCGGACGTCGTCCGGCCGGTTCCAGGTGATGTCGTGCTCCGGCCGGGCTCGCTGCCCGTACTCGACGCCGCCGGTGCCGCGGAGATCGCTTGCCACGGCATGTTGCTCGACGCTCGCGCTCCGCAGCGGTACACGGGCGAGACAGAACCGGTGGACTCGAGGGCGGGGCATGTGCCCGGGGCGATCAACGCTCCGTTCACCGAGTACGTCGGCGAGGACGGTCGGTGGCGTTCGGCGGAGGAACTGGCGCGGCACTTCGCCGAACTCGGTGTCGAACCGGGCACGCCGGTGGGGGTGTACTGCGGTTCGGGAGTCACGGCCTGTTCGGTCGTGCTCGCGTTGGACCTCGCGGGTCACGAGCGGCCCGCGGCCCTGTACGCGGGTTCGTGGTCGAACTGGGTCGCCGATCCCTCCAGGCCGGCCGCCACGGGCCCCGAACCCTGCTGAGGAACACCGACGGAACTCATGGCCGAACGGGGGGTGCACGCCTAAGCTCGGGTGCCATGTCGAGCTCGGCCGTTGTCTGGGATTCCGCACTCCTCGCCTACAACCTGGGCAACGACCATCCGTTCAATCCCGTTCGCCTGGACCTGACCATCCGGTTGGCTACCGCGCTCGGCGTGTTGGAGGACGTGCCGCTGCTGGTGCCGGACGCCGTGAAGGCCGAGGAGCTGTACCGCGCACATACCGCCGAGTACGTGGAGGCGGTCAAACAGGCGCCGATGGCGGGCTGGGACGTCGGCCACGGACTGGGTACGCCCGACAACCCGGTGTTCACCGACATGCACGAGGCCTCGTCGCTCGTGGTCGGTGCGACGCTCCTCGGAGCGCGGTGCATCGCGGAGGGCAAGGCTCGACGGGCGGTGAGTATCGCGGGCGGTCTGCATCACGCCCTGCGGAACCGCGCCGCGGGATTCTGTGTCTACAACGACTGCACGGTGGCGATCTCCTGGCTGCTCGACCAGGGTTTCGACCGCATCGCCTACGTCGACACCGATGTCCACCACGGTGACGGCGTGCAAGCCGCCTTCTACGGTGATCCTCGCGTGCTCACCGTTTCACTGCATCAACACCCGTTCACGTTGTTTCCCGGCACGGGGTACTCGTCCGAGGTCGGGGAGGGAGAAGCGGCGGGCAGCGCGGTCAACGTCCCCTTACCGCCCGGCACGACGGACGCGGGATGGTTGAGGGCTTTCCACGCGGTGGTGCCGTCGGTGTTGGCGGCGTTCCGTCCGCAGATCCTGGTGACGCAGTGTGGCGTGGATTCGCACGAGGAGGACCCGTTGGCCGACCTGTCGTTGACGGTGGACGGACACCGTGCCATCTACCGGACGTTGCGGGAGCTCGCGGACACCCACGCCGAGGGCCGGTGGCTGGCCGTGGGTGGCGGTGGTTACCAATTGATCCGGGTCGTGCCGCGGTCGTGGACACATTTGTTGGCCACGGTGTTGGATCGTGACGTGGACCCGAGGACGCCACTGCCCAGGACGTGGACCGAACAGGTACTGGCGATGACGCCGAACGCGGAGGTGCCCGCGAGCATGACCGAGAGCTCGGACGGTGCGGAGCCGGTTTTCTCTCGCTGGGGCGACGGCTTCGACGAGCCCGTGGACATCGCTGTCAGGGACACGCGCCGGGCGGTGTTCCCGATGCATGGATTGGACCCCTACGACCCGAGGGACTGAGGTGGAACACATGGCCCCGATGGCTGATGGCGCAGCGGGGGATGTGCCGGAGGGCGAGAAGACGGGGGCGCGTGACCCGTTCGACTATCCCCGGCGTTGGGAGGCCGACGTCGTGCTGGTCGACGGCAGGACGGTACACCTGCGGCCGATCGTGCCCACCGACGCCGAGCGCATCGTGGCCTTGCACGCTCGGTTGTCCGAACGTACTCGGTACCTGCGTTATTTCGGGGCCTATCCGCGCATTCCGGCACGGGATTTGAAGCGGTTCACCACGGTCGACCACCACGATCGGGTGGCGTTCGTGGCGTTGCTGGGCGACGACATCGTGGCGGTCGGTCGTTACGAGCGCATCGACGAGGCCTCGGCGGAGGTGGCGTTCGTGGTGGACGACGCGCACCAGGGGCGGGGGTTGGGTTCGATCCTGCTCGAACATCTCGCGGCGGCGGCCTCGGAGTGCGGGTTGCGCCGGTTCGTGGCCGAGGTTTTGACCGAGAACACGGCGATGACGAGGGTGTTCCGGGACGCGGGTTACCGGGTGAGCCGGGCTTTCGAGGAGGGGCTGCTGCACTTGGAGCTCGACATCGACCCCACCGAGGAGTCGCTGGCCGTGGCGAGGGCCAGGGAACAGGCGGCGGAGGCGCGCAGTGTGCACAACCTGCTGCATCCGCGTTCGGTGGCGGTGATCGGCGCCTCCACGGACTCCACCAAGGTCGGCTACGCGGTGTTGTCGAACCTGCTGGCCGCGGATTTCACCGGCCCGGTGTACCCGGTGAACCCCGAGCACGTGTCGGTGCGGGGGGTGCGTGCCTACAAGTCGGTGCTGGAGATTCCGGGTCCGGTCGATCTGGCCGTCGTGGCCGTGCCGGCCAACGAGGTGGAGGCGGTGCTCGACGGTGCGCTGACCAAGGGTGTCCAGGCGTTGGTGATCGTCTCGGCCGGGTTCGCCGAGGCCGGGCCGCACGGGTTGCATGCCGAGCTGCGGCTGGTGAAGGCGGCTCGGGCGCACGGAATGCGCGTGGTGGGACCGAACGCGCTCGGCGTGCTCAACACCGATCCGGCGGTGCGCCTCAACGCCACGTTGGCGCCGAGGTTGCCACGGCGTGGGCGCACGGGGTTCTTCTGCCAGTCGGGGGCGTTGGGTATCGCGATCCTCGCCGACGCCGAGGCGCGTGGCCTGGGTTTGTCCACGTTCGTCTCCGCCGGTAACCGCGCCGATGTGTCCGGCAACGACCTGTTGCAGTACTGGGAGACCGATCCGCGCACCGATGTGGTGTTGCTGTACTTGGAGTCGTTCGGTAACCCGCGTAAGTTCGCGCGGTTGGCGCGACGGCTGGCGCGGAGTAAGCCGATCGTGGCGGTGAAGTCGGGCAGGCACGCGGTACGCCCACAGCTCGCGGCGACCTCCACCGAGATCGACGAGTCGAGTGTCCAGGCGTTGTTCGAGCAGGCCGGTGTGGTGCGCGTGGACACGCTGGCACAGTTGTTCGACACGGCGCTGGTGTTCGCCAACCAGCCGTTGCCCGAGGGTTCCCGGATCGGGATCGTCGGCAACTCGGCTGCGATCGCACTGCTCGCGGCCGACACGGCGCGGGCACAGGGGCTGAGCCTCGGCATCGAACCCGTGGACATCGGTTCGCAGGCGCCGCCGGAGGATTTCGCCGCCGCGGTGGGGCGGGCCCTGGCGTCGCCCGACGTGGACGCGCTCGTCGTCGTGTTCGTGCCGCCGGTGGCCACGCCGGGTACCGCGTACGCGCGCGCGTTGCGCGAGACGGTGCTGGCCGCCTCTCCCACTCCGGATAAGCCCATCGTCTCGACGTTCCTCGCCGCGGAGGGAGTGCCCGACGAACTCGCCGTCACCGATGACGACGGCACCGTGGCGTTCGGGTCGATCCCGTCGTACCCGAGTCCGGAGCGCGCAGTGAACGCGGTGGCGAGGGTCGCGCGCTATGCCGAGTGGCGGCGGCACCCGCAGGGCACGGTCGTGCGGCCGCAGGGGTTGCACGTCGAACGTGCTCAGAGCCTGGTGCGGGAGATGGTGGACGAGAGCAACGTGGTGTTGCCGGTGGACGACATGGTGCGGTTGCTCGACTGCTACGGCATCGAGGTCGTGCCGTTTCGGGTGGTGTCCGGCGAGGACGACGCGGTGGCGGCCGCCGACGAGCTCGGTTACCCGACGACGCTCAAGGCGTTCGACGACACGTTGCGGGACCGGCCCGACCTCGCGGGGGTGCGTCTGGACCTCTCGTCACCGGACTCGGTGCGGGTGGCGTATCGCGATCTGCGTGAGGTCTCCGGTCGTGCGGAGGTGTACGTGCAGCGCATGGCGCCCAAGGGCGTGTCGTGCACCATCGGGCTGCAGGACGACCCGTCGTTCGGTTCGCTCGTGTCGTTCTCGTTGTCGGGGGTGGTGAGTGCTCTGCTCGGTGATCAGGCGTTCCGGGCGGTGCCGTTGACGGATGTGGACGCGGCCACCCTGGTGCGGGAGCCTCGCACCGCGCCGCTGCTCATGGGCTACCGAGGCGATGAGCCCACAGATCTCGCCGCGTTGCAGGACTTGATGTTGCGTGTCTCGGCGCTCGCCGAGGACCACCCCGAGGTGCGGTCGTTGTCACTCGACCCCGTGCTCGCCTCGCCGGAGGGCGCGTTCGTCACCAACGCCCGCATCGTGTTGGGTCCGCCGCCGTCGCGGCCCGACACCGGGCCGCGACGACTGCGGGAGATCGACGCTCCCGCCGCCCCACCGATGACAGGCCGGAAGCCGGATCAGAACCCGGACGGGTCGACGGCGTAGACGGAGCGTCGGCCCGGATATTCGGCCAGTCCCCACAACTGGTCGCGCGGTCCCCAGTACGACAGGTCCTCCGGGCCTATGGGTTGTGCGCCGGGGTGCTGGGTGGGGTCATCGGTCGCGGTGAACGTGTAGAAGGAGCCCCGGGCGTTCGAGCCCGCGCTGGCCGAGACGAAGAACTTGTCGTCGATGGCCGTGGCGCCCTGCATGCTGGCGATGTCCACCCGGTAGGCCTCGGTGGCGTGCGTGTACCCGTCGGGGGATTCCTTGAACTTGCGGTCGGTGTAGTCGATGGGGAAGCGCACGACGCGAGTACCGGTTCCGGAGGCGTTGTACTCGGGCACGATGACACTGTCGGGGGTGCTGGTGCGGTCGAGTGACGCGGCGGAGAAGCGGAGTCGCTCCGTGGAGTCGGTGGTCGACGCCGTGAACGTGTGTGCCTGTGGTAGCGCGTAGCGGTAGTCGTACGCGTGATAGGAGCTGTCGGGCTGACGGCCGATCAGGTCTTTGTCTCCGGTCGTGACACGCCAGATGTGGCGGAGGTCGAAGGCGCGGAAGCCGCCCCAGGTGTCGGCCACGTACAGGAAGTGGCCGTAGGAGAAGATGCCGCCCGCGTGCACGGTGACGGGCCGGAAGTCCGGTTGTCCCGACGAGTTGACGTACGGCTCGACCAACAACACGTGTCGGTAGGCTGGCTCATCCGGCGTCGAGTAGTCCACAAAGGATATGCGAGCGCCTTTGTTGGGGGAGGAGTGACGGTAGTACCAGCTGACGAACAGGGCCGTCTCTCCCTCGTAGGTGCCTTCGCCGTAGGAGTCGGCCGTGGAGCTGATGCCCTGCGGGTACCAGTCCTCGGTGTCGTTGTCCCCGGAGTTCCAGCAGAACGCGGCGACCTGGTGTTCGGCGCCGGAGGGGCAGTCGGTGGCCGCTCTGTTGGCGCTGGCGAGCACGTCGGAGAAGGATTCGACGGGTAACAGCTCGTCGAGTTGGGAGATGGTGGGATTGTAGGGGCTTTCCGCGAGCCGGAAATGCTCGGCGGGCAGTGCGACGGGGTCGGCGGCCGCCGCGGGGGCGGTGACCACGGTGACCGCGGTGACCACGGTGACCGTGGCCAGTACGGCGAGCGAGGTGGGTGTGGTTCGACGTCGTCTCATGTGAAAACGGTAGGGGGTCGCCGCCCGGATTCGCGGCTAGTTGGTGAAAAATTGTCGTAGAAGTCCGGCGTATTCGCTGATTCGGAGGAGTCCCGCCTTTCGCCTGCGCACCGGATGGTAGGACTGGACGAGCCGAGAGGGTGAAGCGTTGTGTGTACACGGCCGAGCGGGCGGCTCAGCGGCTCGCGAACCCCGCCGGTAACCTTCCGTCGTGTCTGTGAACAACGATGAGGCGCTCGTGCGGGGACGATCACGACAGGACAACCAATCCCGGGTCGCCGTCTCACCACCCCGCCCGCACCTGATCGAACCCGTTCCCTTGACGACGCTCGTCGCGCGTGCCGATGCGCGGCTCGTCGCGGACCCGGCCGTGGCCGAGTCCGTGGCGGTCACCGGGGCGACGCTGCGGGCGCAACACGTGCTTCCCGGGGACCTGTTCGCGGCTCTGCCGGGTGCGCGGGTGCACGGCGCGGACTTCGCGGCCGATGCCGTCGCGGGCGGAGCCGTGGCCGTCCTGACCGACGAAGAGGGTGCCTCCCGGACCGCCGTGCGGGATTCGGGTCTTCCCGTGCTCGTCCATCCGGACCCGCGCGGAGTGCTCGGGGCCGTCGCGGCGTGGATCTACGGAGAGCCTTCGCTGACGTTGTCGGTGCTCGGCATCACGGGCACATCGGGTAAGACGACGACGAGTTACTTCGTGGAGTCCGGCCTGCGGGTGGCCGGCTACCACACCGGGCTGATCGGCACGGTGGAGACCCGGATCGGCGCCGAACGTCTGGCGAGCGCGTTCACGACTCCCGAGGCGCCCGACCTGCAGGCCCTGTTCGCCGACATGGTCGAGCGTGGGGTCACACACGTGGCGATGGAGGTGTCCAGTCACGCCTTGGCGTTGGGCAGGGTGAACGGCACGCGTTTCACCGTGGGGGCTTTCACGAACCTGTCCCAGGACCATCTGGACTTCCACCGCGACATGGAGGACTACTTCTCCGCCAAATCGCTGTTGTTCGACGGCCGTTCCACCCATGAGGTGGTCGTGGTCGACAGCGCCTGGGGACAGACACTGGTCACGCCGCGGACCGTGACGGTGTCCACGGAGCCCGACAGTGACGCCGGGTGGCGTGCCACCGACATCACGCTCACCCCCGGAGGGGAACAGTCGTTCGTGCTCCACGCTCCCGACGGACGCAAGGCGCAGGCGGTGTTGCCGCTGCCGGGCGAGTTCAACGTGGCCAACGCCGTACTCGCCGCCGCGATCCTCGACACGGTCGGGGTCGGCCTCGACGACGTGGTCGAAGGGCTCGCCACGGTGGAGGTGCCCGGGCGGATGGAGCGCGTCTACCTGGGGCAGCCGTTCACCGCCGTGGTCGACTACGCGCACAAGCCCGCCGCTGTCACGCAGGCGTTGCAGGCACTGCGCGCGCGTACGGAGGGCCGCCTCATCACCGTTCTCGGCTCCGGTGGTGATCGCGACACGGCCAAGCGCCCCATGATGGGAGAAGCCGCCGTACGCGGGAGTGACCTGGTGATCGTCACGGACGACAACCCGCGCAGTGAGGATCCCGCGGCCATCAGAGAGGCGATATTGGCCGGTGCTCGGGCCGTCGGGCCGTCCGAGGGCTGCGAGGTGCTGGAGATCGGTGATCGCCGCGAGGCCATCACCGAGGCGGTGAAGCGTGCTGAGGCGGGCGACGTCGTCCTCGTCGCGGGCAAGGGCCATGAGAGCGGACAGGAGGTGGCCGGCGTCGTGCACCCGTTCTCCGATCGGGACGAACTCGAGGCGGCCATTCGGGAAAGGCTCGGTGTGACGCAATGATCGAACTTACTCTCGCCGAAATCGCCGAGGTCGTCTCGGGTCGACTGCACCGTGCTGACGGCAGTGAGCGAATCACCGGGTCGGTCGAGTTCGACTCACGCAAGCTGACGGACGGTGGACTGTTCGTGGCGTTGCCGGGTGAGCGCGCCGACGGCCACGACTTCGCGGCCTCCGCCGTGGCCGCGGGCGCGGCCGGGGTGCTCGCGGCGCGCGAGGTCGACGCTCCCGCGGTGATCGTGCCGCCGTTGCCGCCGGGCAAGGCCAACGAGGGGTCCGTGGCGCTGACCGGGGACACCGACGGTTCCGGTGCCGCTGTGCTCGCCGCGTTGGCCGCGCTCGCCCGGCACGTCGTGACCCGGCTGTCGGAGACCGGTCTCACGGTCGTGGGGGTCACCGGCTCTTCGGGCAAGACGTCCACGAAGGACCTGATCGTACAGTTGCTCGAGCCGCTCGGCCCCACGGTGGCACCGCCGGGTTCGTTCAACAACGAGCTGGGCCACCCGTGGACGGCGTTGCGCGCCGATCGGGAGACCCGACATCTCGTACTCGAACTCTCGGCGCGTGGGCCGGGGCACATCGCGGAACTGGCCGCGGTCGCACCGCCGCGGATCGGGGTGGTGCTCAACGTCGGTAGCGCGCACGTGGGGGAGTTCGGTTCCCAGGAAGGCATCGCGCGGACGAAGGGGGAGCTCGTC
>NZ_DAHVQP010000130.1:0-41193 GCF_027317685.1 Saccharomonospora sp. | reverse complement strand
CGAGCGCTTTGGCGATCTCCGAGATGGCCGCGTCCTCCTGCTGTTTGAGCACCAGGAACCGGCCGCGCAGTGCGTGAGCGTCGGCGCGCAACAACGTGAGGCCGTGGCGTTTGGTGTGGGTGAGCATCTCGTCGAGCAGGGTCTCGGCCTCGTCGGACAGGCCCCGCGTGACCAGGCGCGCGAGCCCGGAGGCACGCAACAACTGGGCGACGAGCACCGGCTCGCCACGACGACGGGTCTCTTCGAGGAGTTCGTCGAGGGACTTGATGACGCGAAGCTGTTCGGCGCGGTCCGTGTGCTGCACGGTGGCGATCAACTCGCGAGCGCGACCCAATACCCAGGCATCGGACATGTCCCCCAACGCCGGTTGTCGCTCATCGCCGAAGTCTTCGCCGTGCAGCCGCCCCACACCCCCTTCAGGGCTCTCCTGGCATGTCAGGAGCACCTCTGCTCCGCCGCCAGGACTCGAACCTGGACTGTCAGAACCAAAATCTGAAGTGCTGCCAATTACACTACGGCGGATCGCGCCAGGTCAGGATAACCATTGTGAAATCGGGTACTCACACAGGGGCAGTTTTGTCTCTCCCAGTGGGGGAAAACCTCCTGTACCGTAAGTTACGGCAACGTAGGTAAGGGCGACCTTGCCACCCCTGTGGAAAGAAGTGAGATGCATGACGGCCACCCTCGACGACTCCCCGGCCAAACCCGCAAAAGGACCCAAACCGATCTTCGATGGAAAGCGGACGCCGGGTGTGCAGTTCTCGGTGTACTTCGGCGTCATCGCTCCGCTGGTCGCCTTAGTCGCGGCCGTTCCGTTCGCGTGGGGCTGGGGGCTGACCTGGGTCGACGTCGGACTGTTCCTCTTCTTCTACGCCGTTACGGGGCTCGGCATCACCGTCGCGTACCACCGGCACTTCACCCACGGCTCGTTCAAGGCTAAGCCGTGGTTGCGGGTGGCGATGGCCATCGCGGGCAGCATGGCCCTGCAGGGGCCGGTCATCACGTGGGTCGCCGACCACCGGCGGCACCACGCGTTCTCCGACAAGGAGGGCGACCCGCACTCGCCGTGGCTGTTCGGCACCTCGCCGCTGGCCATCGCCAAGGGTTTCTGGCACGCCCACATGGGCTGGCTGTTCGAGCGTGACCGCAGCAACGCCGAGCGCTTCGCGCCCGACCTGCTCAAGGACCCGGCCATCCGCAAGGTCAGCGACCTGTTTCCGTTGTGGACGTTGCTGACGTTCGCGTTGCCCGCCTTGCTCGGCGGTCTCATCACGTGGTCGTGGTGGGGAGCGCTGACCGCGTTCTTCTGGGCCGGGCTCGTGCGGGCGTGCGTGCTGCACCATGTGACGTGGTCGGTGAACTCGATCTGCCACATGATCGGTGAGCGGCCGTTCCGCGCTCGCGACCGGTCGGCCAACTTCTGGCCGCTGGCGATCTTCTCGTTCGGCGAGTCCTGGCACAACCTGCACCACGCCGACCCGACCTCGGCTCGACACGGCGTCAAACGCGGCCAGATCGACATCTCCGCTCGCGTCATCTGGTTCTTCGAAAAGCTGGGCTGGGCCTACAACGTGCGGTGGCCGACCCCGACGCGACTGCAGAAGCTCTCGGCGGCGCGCAAGTAGGTTCGGCACGGGCCGTCACCTGTCCCGATCCGCCCCGGGCTGTCTCGCCTGGGGTGCCGGGTGGGCGCCGGGCTAGGCTGCTGGAGTGGCGGCGAGACGACGAGCGAAACGTGACGGGGGCGCTGGGGCGCGTTCGAGTGCGCCGGCGCTCCGTGTGCGTATGACGGGGGCGGAACGCAGACAGCAGTTGCTCGACGTGGCACGGTCGTTGTTCGCCGAGAAGGGATTCGACGGCACCTCGATCGAGGAGATCGCCAATCGGGCGAACGTCTCCAAGCCCGTGGTGTACGAGCACTTCGGCGGCAAGGAAGGCATCTACGCCGTCGTGGTGGACCGGGAGACCCGGTTGTTGCTCGACCGCATGGTGTCCACACTGCATGGTGGGCACCCGCGTGAGTTACTGGAACAGGCGGCCGTCGCGCTGCTGAGTTACGTCGAGGACTGCCACGACGGGTTCCGCATCCTGGTGCGCGACTCGCCGGTGGCGAGTTCGACGGGCACGTTCTCCACCCTGCTCAACGACATCGCCAGCCAGGTGGAGTATGTGCTGGCGCACGAGTTCGACTCACGGGGCTACGACGACAAGTTGGCGCCGCTCTACGCGCAGGCGCTGGTCGGCATGGTGGCGCTCACCGGGCAGTGGTGGCTCGACGCGCGCAAACCCAAGCGCGACGAGGTGGCCGCGCACCTGGTCAACCTCGCGTGGAACGGTTTGTCCAACCTGGAGCACAAACCGAAGCTGCGTCTTCGCCGTAACCAGTGACCGGTGACCGACATCCGCGACCCGTGATCGCGGACCGGACCGGGTCGTGGTGTTCCCGGACGTCCACGGGGACTACCGGCGCTGGGGAGTCACCCGGAACACGGCGTCGTCCTCACCGCCCGAGGTGGTGACGTACAAGGCCCCGTCAGGCGCGGACCGCACACCGCGCAACCGGCCGAACCGATCGTCGAACTCCGGGGGCAGGACAACCTCGGTGACCTCGTCGCCGGTGTCGTCGAGGAGGAACAACAGCAACTTCTGGCCCCGCAACGCCCCCACGGCGAGTGCGCCGTTCAACGCGCCCCACGCCGACCCCGACACGAACGCCGCACCCGAGGGGGCCTCCGTCGACGACTCACCCGACGTCCACAGCGGCGGCACCGCGTTGGGGAACCGCTGCAGGTCGGTCATCGAGACGTCGTCCTCGTCGTAGTCGTCGATGGAACCTCCGCGCGACGGGTCCCAGCCGTAGTTACCGCCCGGCCGGACGAGGTTGACCTCGTCGAATCCCGTGGGCCCGTGTTCGGTGGCGTACACCTGTCCCGTGCCGAGCCGGACCGCCACGCCCTGGATGTTGCGGTGGCCGTAGCTGTACACGCGGCGCTCGTTCCCGTCGGACGACGACGCGAACGGGTTGTCGGGCGGCCCCTGCCCGGTGCGGAGGTCGATACGCAGAACCTTGCCGCCGAGACTGGTGCGGTCCTGAGGGATGGTGGGGTCGCTCGCGGTGTCGCCGGTGCCGACGAGCAGGCTGCCGTCGGCGGCGAGTGTGGGCCGGCAACCGGAGTGCCGCCCGTTGTCGGCGACCGGCAGTCCGGTGAGCAGGTCGCGCACGTGGGTCGCGTTGCGGCGATCCTCCGACAGGCGCCACGTCACCAGCCGCACGTCCACAGCGCGGCCGTCGTGCCGGTGTGTCTGACATGTCGTGAACAGGCGCGAGGACGCGAAATCCGGATGGACGACCAGCCCCATCAACCCGCCCTCTCCCCGGGCGTGCACGGACGAGGTGTCGGCTTCGACCCCGTGCACCTCGCCGTCGTCGACGAGCGTGAGCCGCCCGGGACGTTCGGTCACCAGTAGCGCGCCGTCGGGCAGGACCCCGACGTCCCACGGATGTGTCAGCCCGTCGGCGACGCGTTCCACCCGCATCGTCACCCCGTCCGACGTCGACCGGGTGGTGGTCGGGGTGTTCGAGGCGTTGCCCTCGGGATCCACGCCACACGCCGTGAGGACCGTGAGTAAGGCGAGGCAGACGATCCCGAGTGCTGGCACACGCATGACCCCAGTGTGCGCCGGTGCACTCTCGATCGCCGCTCGAGACGACACGTACCCTGGGAGGCCGAAAGCCCTTTTGCCCTCATCGCCTCGGGCAGGGGTGTGTCTCGTGTCGAGGGGAAGAACACGTCCGTGACCGATTCACCGAACGGTTCGTCCGGGGCCCTGTCCGGCTTGCTGTCCACGCTGCTGTCCGATCCCGCGCTGCGTGCAGTGGTGGAGCGCGCGGGTGCTCCGCTGTTGGATCTGGACGGGGCCACCGCCACCCATCAGCTCGTCGTCGCGGCTCTCGCCGCCGATCAAGGCGCGGGCCGTCCCGTCCTGGCCGTCACCCCCACCGGCAGGCAGGCCGAGGAGCTGACCGCCGCGCTACGCAGCCTGCTCGGCACGGACCTGGTCGCCGACTTCCCGTCGTGGGAGACCTTGCCGCACGAGCGGTTGTCGCCCAGGGCAGACACGGTTGGCAAGCGGCTGGAGGTGCTGCGCAGGCTGGCGCAGCCCGGGTACGGCGGACTGCGGGTCGTGGTGGCCACCGTGCGCAGCCTGATCCAGCCCATGGCGCCCGACCTCGGCAAGCTGCGTCCCGTCGAACTCGAGGTGGGGCGGGAAAGCGACTTCGACGGCGTGCTCGACCAGCTCGTCGAACTGGCCTACACCCGGGTCGACATGGTGGAGAAACGCGGTGAGTTCGCCGTGCGTGGCGGCATCCTGGACATTTTCGGCCCCACCGCCGAGCAACCACACCGGGTCGAGTTCTGGGGCGACGAGGTCAGCGAGATCCGCGCGTTCTCCGTGTCCGATCAGCGGTCGCTGCCCGGTGAGGTGACCGAGCTGATCGCGCCCCCGTGCCGGGAAATACTTCTCACCCCCGACGTCAAGGAACGGGCGGCGGAGCTGGCGCGCGCCCACGCCGACGACGCCCAGCTGGCGGAGATGCTCACCAAACTCGCCGACGGTGTTCCGTGCGAGGGCATGGAGGCACTCATCCCCGTGCTCTGCGAAGGTGAGCTGCAGCTGCTCACCGACGCCATGCCGGAGGGCACCCACGTGGTGCTCACCGACCCCGAGAAGAGCCGAGCCAGGGCGGCGGACCTGCTGCGCACGGGGCAGGAGTTCCTGGAGGCGTCGTGGATGAGCGCCGCCGCCGGGGGCGAAGCGCCGCTCGACCTCGGCGCCTCCGCCTACCGCGACCTGGACGAGGTGCGCTCCCACACCACGGAGACGAACAGGTGCTGGTGGACGCTGTCCCAGCTGACCAGCGAGAGCGGCGCTCACCACGTCGCCGTCGAGGCCGCGCCCGCCTATCGGGGTGAACTGGAACGGGTGGCCACGGACCTGCGCGCCCACACCGCCTCCGGTGGGGCGGCCGTGGTGGTGGTCGCCGGGGCGGGCACGGCGAAGCGCGCCGTCGACCAGCTGACCGGCGTGGAGGTCCCGGCCACCCTGGCCACCGACGGGCTGGCCCACGAGCCCAAACCCGGTGTCGTGACGGTGACCTGCGGAGGCATCTCGGACGGCTTCGTGGCGCCCGGCAGCGCACTGGTCGTGCTCAGCGAGGCCGACATCACCGGGCGCGGCGCCACGGCGGGCCGGTCGAGCGCGGACCTAAACACCAAGATGCCGTCGCGGCGCCGCAACGCCGTCGACCCGCTCGCGCTGAAGTCCGGCGACTACGTGGTGCACGACCAGCACGGCATCGGCCGGTTCGTCGAGATGGTGCGGCGTACGGTCGGCGGCGCCACGCGCGAGTACCTGGTTATCGAGTACGCGCCGTCGAAACGCGGCCATCCCGGCGACCGGCTGTTCGTGCCGACCGACCAGCTCGACGAGGTGTCGCGCTACGTCGGTGGGGAAACGCCCACGCTCAACAAGATGGGCGGCTCGGACTGGAAGAAGACCAAGGCCAAGGCCCGCAAGGCCGTCAAGGAGATCGCCGCCGAGCTCGTGCAGCTCTACGCGGCGCGCCAGTCCTCGCCGGGGCACGCGTTCGGGCCGGACACGCCGTGGCAGCGCGAACTGGAGGACGCGTTCCCGTTCACCGAGACCGCCGACCAGCTCGCCGCCATCGACGAGGTCAAGCGCGACATGGAGCGCAATGTGCCGATGGACAGGGTGATCTGCGGGGACGTCGGCTACGGCAAGACCGAGATCGCCGTGCGGGCGGCGTTCAAGGCCGTGCAGGACGGCAAGCAGGTCGCGGTGCTGGTGCCCACCACGATTCTGGCGCAGCAGCACCTGGCGACGTTCTCCGAGCGCATGCGCTCCTTCCCGGTCACGATCAAGGGACTGTCGCGGTTCACCGATCCGCACGAGGCCGAGCAGGTGACCAACGGCCTGGCCGACGGCGAGGTGGACATCGTCATCGGCACCCACCGGCTGCTGCAGTCGAACGTGCGGTACAAGGACCTGGGCCTAGTGATCGTCGACGAGGAACAGCGGTTCGGCGTCGAGCACAAGGAGCACATCAAGGCGCTGCGCACCCACGTGGACGTGCTCACGATGTCGGCGACCCCGATCCCGAGGACGTTGGAGATGAGCATGGCGGGCATCAGGGAGATGTCCACCATCCTCACGCCACCGGAGGATCGGCACCCGATGCTCACCTACGTCGGCGCGTACGACGACAAGCAGGTCGCGGCGGCCATCCGACGGGAGTTGCTGCGCGACGGCCAGGTGTTCTACGTCCACAACCGGGTGTCGTCGATCGAGAAGGCGGCGCGGCGGCTGCGGGAGCTGGTGCCCGAGGCGCGGGTGGTCACCGCGCACGGCCAGATGAACGAGCACCGACTCGAACAGATCATCCAGGGTTTCTGGGAACGCGAGTACGACGTGCTGGTGTGCACCACGATCGTCGAGACGGGACTCGACATCTCGAACGCCAACACGCTGATCGTGGAGCGCGGCGACCTGCTGGGGCTGGCGCAGCTGCACCAGCTTCGGGGTCGGGTCGGCCGAGGCCGCGAGCGTGGCTACGCGTACTTCCTGTACCCGCCGGACAAACCGCTGACCGAGACCGCGCACGACCGGCTCGCCACCATCGCCCAGAACACGGAACTGGGCGCGGGTATGGCCGTGGCGATGAAGGACCTGGAGATCCGAGGAGCGGGCAACATCCTCGGCGCCGAGCAGTCCGGTCACATCGCGGGCGTCGGCTTCGATCTGTATGTGCGGCTCGTCGGGGAAGCCGTGGAGGCGTTCCGCAAGCACGCCGGCGCCGGCGAGGTGGAGGAGGGGTCCACTCCCACCGAGGTGCGGGTAGACCTGCCCGTGGACGCGCACATCCCGCACGACTACGTGCCGGGCGAGCGGCTACGGCTGGAGGCGTACCGCAAGATCGCGGCGGCACCCGACACCGACGGGCTGGACGCGGTGCGGGAAGAGCTGGTGGACCGCTACGGGAAGCTGCCCGCGCCGGTCGAACGACTCCTCGCGGTGGCCGCGTTCCGGCAGGTGTGCCGCGAGGCGGGGGTCACCGAGGTGGCGTTGCAGGGCAACAACATCCGCTTCGCGCCGCTGAAGTTGGTCGATTCGCAGCTGGTGCGGCTGAAGCGGCTGTACCCGAGGGCGGTGTTCAAGGCGGTGACCAGCACGGTCTCCGTTCCTCGTCCGACCGAGGGGCCCGCGGGCGGTCGCATCGGCGCGCCCGTGTTGCGGGACGAGCCGTTGCTGGAGTGGTGCACCACACTCATCCGGTCGTTGACGCGGGAGCCCTCCGCCGTCAGCGCGTGAGCTGCGGACACGACTACACAGCCTGCGGACACGGCTACGCAACCTGCGGACACGACTACATGGTCTTGCGGGACGGTGTGGGGTGTGTGAGAAAGTACGCGCTGTGATTCGGACCATCCGTCGCCACCCGTTCCGTCGTTCGTTCGGTCTCATCCTGACCGCGGTGACCGCGCTGCTGCTCGCTTCCTGCGGTTCCGCGCCGAGCCAAGTGCAATCCGCCGCCATCATCGGCGACCACGTCGTCCGACTCGATGACGTCCAAGCCGAGATCAAGTGGCTGTTGGACCACGCGCCGCAGGCACAGCAGGCTCAGCAACAGGGCAGGATCGACCAGGTCAGCAGCGAGATCGTGCGCAGCAGGGTTGTGCACGAACTGCTCGCGGTCGCCGAGGAACGCGAGAATCTGAGTGTCGACGAGACCCAGGTCAACGAGTTGATCGAGGCGAGCGGGGGCCTGGACGAGGCGGCCCGGAACATCGCCGTCGAGCCGTCCCGGGTCCGCGATGTGGCCCGCGACCAGCTGTTGCTCGAACAGCTCGGACAGCACTATCAGAACCGGTTGTCGGTGCACTTCGTCGGCGCGATGGTCACCCAGTCCGACGTCCAGGCCACAGACTCCGAGGTCGCTCGTGACCTCGGGCGACGTATCGCGGCCGATCCCGCGAACGCCGAGGCCATTCTGCGTGATTCGGGTCACCGGGTGGTCGACCAGACCGTGACCCTCGCCGACGCGTTGGTCCAGGACCCGGAACTGGCGATCAGTGCCGTCTTCGGCGCCGAGGAGGGGTCCGTGGTGGTCATCCAGCCCAGCCAGCAGCAGGTGGGCTGGCTGGTCGCGCTCATCAAGGACCGCACGGTGCGGCCGGAGGCCGATGATCAGGCGGAGGCCCAGCCGATCGACCCCAGGCTGCTCTACTGGGCCGGGCTGCGGCAGTTGCAGCCGATCGCCGACGAACTCGGGGTGCAGATCAACCCCCGCTACGGGGTGTGGGACGATACGGGACTGGCCCCGGCCCCCAGCGATGACGAGGTGACCGGGTACCAGTGGGAGTCACGTACCGTGCAGCCATGACGTCGTTTCCGGCTGTGTCAGCCACGGTGGTGCTGGTGTCATCGGCGCTGCCGGAAGTACTGCCCGTTGCGGCGTGGCCCGCGCTCAGGGTGGCCGAAGCCGTCTACGCGACTCCCGAACTGCCCGAGGCGACCAGGGCCGCGCTCGAAGCCAAGGACGCACCGCACCCGGACGAACTTCTCCGCGCCTCGCGGGTGGTGCTCGTGACCACCCGCGAGGACGATCCCGGCGCGGTGGCGCTCGTGCAGCGCGGCGCGGCGGTGCTCGACACTCCCGTGCCGCCGCTCATGCGGTCCGTCGAGGTGATGGACCGGCTGCGGTCGCCGGGTGGGTGTCCCTGGGACGCCGCGCAGACCCACGAGTCGTTGCTGCAATACCTCGTGGAGGAAACCTACGAGCTGCTCGACGCCGTCGAGGAGGGCGATCGGCCCGCGATGCGGGAGGAGCTCGGTGACGTACTGCTTCAGGTGTTGTTCCACGCGCGGGTGGCCGCCGAGCACGACACGGACCCCTTCGACATCGACGTGGTCGCCGACGAGTTGGTCACCAAGCTCGTGAACCGGCACCCGCACGTGTTCGCCGACGCCGAGACCGTGCACACGGCGGAGCACCAGCAGCAGCGGTGGGAACAGTTGAAGCAGGCCGAGAAGCAGCGCGAGTCGATCGTCGACGGTGTTCCGCTGGGCCAACCCGCGGTGGCGCTCGCCGGCAAGTTGGGGCAGCGCACCGGGCGTCGTGGTGTGCCGTTCGATCTGTTTCCGTCCGGATCCGACGAGGGGGCGAAGTTGTTCCGCGTCGCCGCCGCGGCCCGGCGGGCCGGTGTCGACCCGGAGGGAGCGTTGCGCACGACGGCGAAGGAATTCGCGAGGAAGGTGCGCGCCGCCGAGCGCGCCGCTCGCGACCACGGAGTCGACCCGGCGACACTCGACGCCGACGGCTGGCGTCGTTTCTGGCCGCGGGACTGATACCGCGTCGAGAACTATCGGATCGCGGTCAGTCGTCGCGGTTCAACGCCACCCGGGCCGTGACCTGGCCGAGCGCGTCCTGGTATTCGGGCACCGGGTTCATCGCGGTGGCCATGCGGAGCTGGGCCCGTGCTTCGATCAGGCGGCCGAGCCGTTGCAGCGTCCTGCCGAGCACGAACCGTGCGTAATGATCGGACGGGTCGAGTTCCACGACCTTGGTGAACGCACGTTCGGCGCGGTTCAGCTGGGCCGAGTGGAAGTACGCGCGCCCCGCGAGCAGCTGAACGCTCGGCTTGTCCGGGTCGGAGTCGAGTAGCGGCCGGAGCAACGTGAGCGCGTCGAGTGGTCGTCGACGCACCAGTTCCTCGGCTTTGCGGAAGGCCGCAAGCCGCCCCTGCCCGGAGGTGTGTCCGGACGGTCGGGGTGAAAGTGACTCGTCAACCATCATTTATCGACGGTACCCGTTGCCGTCGGGTCTGCCGACCTGCTGAACGACTCCGGTGCCTTTTCGAAATAAGTCGCCTCGGGTTTGTTTTTTTCCGCACCAAGGGTGGCCAATCGATATACGCGCGCCACTTTCACCGCGTGGATTCCACCGAATGAAAGACATATGTCGGTGAGTGAGTTCGGCAGAGTCGGTAAGGCCGCGTGGAACGTGGCCGAAGTGACGGAAGTGGCGGGAGTGTTCGGCGAACCTCCGTGTCGTACGCATCCGCATCCCGAGCGCGGCCCGAGCGGCTTGGCCCGCGATGGCGTCGGTGCCGTCGGTGCTGTTCGGGGAGGTTCCCCGTTCGGTTCGGCTAGAGTCGAGGACGAGGGCGACGGCCGTCGAAAGTCGCCGAAACCGTCGATAACCGACTGAATGCCGTCGGTGAGGAGTCGTCCGCCGCGCCGGCGCCGAGCCGATCGCACGCCCGGTTCGTCCGACGGTGAACACGGCGAACACGGTGTGCCCGAGTGCTTGACACCCCCGGCGATCCGAGGCCGCGAAACGGTAATCGCGGCCGGTATCGGCGGGGTGAGTGAGTGCCGGTTGTGGTTGATGTGATGGACTTGCACGTCATGAGCGACGAAGTCCCGAGGTATCTCGGCCTCGCGCCGTATCTGTACTACACCGACGCCACCGAGGCCGTGGAGTGGCTGACGAGGGTGTTCGGCTTCCGAGAGAAGGTGCGTTACGTCGACGCCGCGGGCGAGGTTTTCCAGGCGACGCTGCTGGCGGGCGAAGCGGAAATCCAGGTGACCGCCGTCGACTCGATCTATTGGGAGGCCAAGGGTGTCGGCGGACCCGTCGGCCAGCTCAACGTGGTGTACGTCGACGACGTCGACGCCCAGTACGAGCGGGTCCGCGCAGCGGTCGGTGAGTCGGTGGAGCTCACCACGCCGCAGGACCAACCCTACGGCGCGCGGCTGTTCACGGTGCAGGACGTCGGCGGCAACAGTTGGACGTTCTGGCAGCACGTCTCCGACGTGGTGGACCTGCCCGTGGGGTGGCAGGAGATCCGCCCCGACGACGTCGAGCCCGAGCCCCAGAATGTCGAGACACAGAAGACGCAGAAGTAGTGCCGGGTGTTTCGGGTGAGGAACGCGAGCGCATTCGCCGTCACTCGCCGCGTCGGCCTGACGTGGGAGTGACGTCGTCTGCGGTTAGGCTGATGCCGTCGGCGCGCTGACCCAGCGCGTTGTGTCCGCGACAGGCCATGTAAGTGGCACAACCGGATGAGGAGCTGAGTGTGGCGGTTATCGAGCAGGTAGGCGCGCGCGAGATCCTGGACTCGCGAGGCAACCCCACGGTCGAGGTCGAGGTTGCTCTCGATGACGGCACGTTGGCGAGGGCGGCGGTGCCCTCTGGCGCGTCGACGGGTGAGCACGAGGCCGTGGAGCTTCGGGACGGCGACACCAAGCGGTACAACGGCAAGGGTGTCGAGCGCGCGGTCGCCGCCGTGTGCGACGAGATCGGCCCCGGCCTGGCCGGTGTGGAGGCCGTCGAGCAGCGCGTCGTCGACCAGAGGCTGTTGGACCTCGACGGCACGCCCGACAAGAGCAGGTTCGGTGCCAACGCGATCCTCGGTGTGTCACTCGCCGTGGCGAAGGCGGCGGCCGACTCCGCCGAACTGGAGCTGTTCCGTTACCTCGGTGGGCCGAACGCGCACGTGCTGCCGGTGCCGATGATGAACATCCTGAACGGTGGCGCGCACGCCGACACCGATGTGGACATCCAGGAGTTCATGATCGCCCCGATCGGCGCCGAGTCGTTCCGCGAAGCGCTGCGCTGGGGCACGGAGACCTACCACGCGTTGAAGTCGGTGCTCAAGAGCAAGGGGTTGGCCACCGGCCTCGGTGACGAGGGCGGATTCGCGCCGAACCTGCCCAACAACCGCGAAGCACTCGATTTGATCGTCACGGCCATCGAGAAGGCCGGGTACCGGCCGGGCCAGGACATCGCGCTGGCGCTCGATGTGGCGGCCACCGAGTTCTTCTCCGACGGCGCCTACTCCTTTGAGGGCAACAAGCGCACCGCCGAGCAGATGTCCGAGTACTACACCGAGCTGCTCGACTCCTACCCGCTGGTGTCGCTCGAGGACCCGCTGTCCGAGGACGACTGGGACGGCTGGGTGCGGTTGACCTCGCAGATCGGTCAGCGGGTGCAGCTGGTCGGTGACGACCTGTTCGTCACCAACCCCGACCGGCTGGAGGAAGGCATCTCCCGCGGCGCCGCCAACGCGCTGCTGGTGAAGGTCAACCAGATCGGCACGCTGTCCGAGACCCTGGACGCCGTGACGTTGGCGACCTCGTGCGGCTACAAATCGATGATGAGCCACCGTTCGGGCGAGACCGAGGACACCACCATCGCCGATCTCGCCGTAGCCACCGGTGTCGGCCAGATCAAGACGGGTGCCCCGGCCCGCAGCGAACGGGTCGCGAAGTACAACCAGCTGCTGCGGATCGAGGAGGCGCTGGCCGACGCCGCACGGTACGCGGGTGACCTCGCTTTCCCGAGGTTCAACCCGGAGGGCTGAGCACAGCGTGGCCGAGCGGGGTAGGTCCCGGACCAGGCGCGGCGGAGGCAAGGCGGGCGAGGCGCCCAGCTCGGTCCTCCGCCGCCCACGCCGCGCGCGACGGGAACGTCGGGTCGCGCGGCTGCGTCGGCTCGGGGCGGGTCGGGTCGCCGACGCCGCCAAAGCGCTCGGACTGTCCACCACCCGACGAGCGGCGCTGGTCGCGATCGTGGTGTGCGCGCTGGCGTTCACGATCGCCGTTCCCCTGCGGACCTACCTTTCTCAACGCGCGGACGTGGCCGAGCAGGAACAGCGACTCGCGGAGTTGAAAGCCGAGGTCTCCCGTCTGGAACAACGTCGCGAGGAGCTGCACGACCCCGCGCAGGTGGAGGCCGAGGCGCGGCGTCGGCTGCGGTACGTGATGCCGGGCGAGACGCCGTACATGGTGCAGTTCCCGAAGAACACGGCGTTCGACGGCTCCGGTGACGAGGATCGTCCCGCGGAGCCCAAGCCGTGGTACGAGATGATGTGGGAAGACGTGACGAAGGGATGAGTCCCATCGAGTTCGAGCCGGTGACCGACATCGACCGCGAGATCGTCGCACGCCAGTTGGGCAGGCCACCTCGCGCGCTTCGTGCGGTCGCGGCGCGCTGTCCCAGCGGCCATCCGTCCGTAGTTCAGACCAATCCTCGGTTGGAGGACGGGACGCCGTTTCCCACTCTCTACTACCTGACGTGCCCGACGCTGACGTCCATGGTGGGACGGTTGGAGGCGTCCGGCATCATGCGCGAGATGACGGATCGGCTCGCCGAGGACGCCGACCTCGCGGAGGCCTATCGCAAGGCGCACGAGTCGTATCTCGCGCAGCGGGACGCCATCGAGCCGCTCGGCCACCAGGTCACCGCAGGCGGCATGCCCGTCCGGGTCAAGTGTCTGCACGTCCACCTCGCACACACGCTCGCGTGCGGTGAGGGCGTGAATCCTTTCGGTGATGAAACCCTTCGCCTGGTCCGAGAAGAAGGGTGGCCGTTCGGTGATTGTGCGGAATCACGCTAGTCCTTCCGGCGTAATCGACGTTTGATTCCTGCTCAAGGGGGTGAAACGTCGAGAGGGTTTGCGGCAGGCTGTGCCGAGTAGCCCGGACTCAGTTGGCGGGAGGGTACGAGCGTGCGTGCTGACCGAGGAGCAGGCGCGGCCAGACGGTCCGGGTTTCGGAACAAGACCACGATCGCGGTCCTCAGTGGTTCGTTGGCCGTACTGCCCATGATCGCCGTCAGTGACGCGACGGTGCGGTGGCTCGATATCCCGGAGCAGGAACAGAGCGCGCCCGCCCCGCTGGTGGGAGGCCAACCGCACGCGCCGGTGTCGGTGAACGGCAGTCTCCCCGAGACTCCCACGCCCGAGGAACTGTGGGTGCCCACCGAACCGGTCACGGGCTCGCTCGGCATCCCCTCGTCCGCGCTCGACGCCTACAAACGCGCCGCCGAACGAGTGGCCGCCGAATACCCGGGTTGCAACATCGACTGGGCGTTGCTCGCCAGTATCGGACGTATCGAGTCGAACCATGCGCGCGGCGGCTACGTCGACGACGACGGGGACTCGCTCGAATCCATTCTCGGGCCGGTGCTCGACGGGACGGGCGATGTCGCCGCCATCGCCGACACCGACGGCGGTGCCTACGACGGTGACACGAGGTGGGACCGTGCGGTCGGGCCGATGCAGTTCATCCCGTCCACGTGGAAGCGCTATGCCGCCGACGGCAACGGCGACGGGGTCGCCGATCCCGACAACCTCTACGACGCCACGCTCGCCGCCGGTAGGTACCTGTGCTCCGGCGGGGTGGATCTGTCCGATCCCGAGCAGTTGCGCGCGGCCGTCTACCGCTACAACAACTCGTGGTCGTATGTGAACACGGTGATTCGCTGGGCCAAGGCGTATCGCAGTGGGGTGTCGACACTGCCCGACAGTGACGTTCCCACGGCCGTGTTGGCGCACGCGCCGAACGAACCGGACCACGAGGAGACGTCGGAGCCGCTCCCGCCGTCCGAGGCTCCTTCGCCCGTGCCCACCACGCCGGACGAGCCGGACGAACCGAGCGACCCGTCTCCCGAGGACCCACCGCCACCGGACGGCGAGGACCCGCCGCCGTCGGATGGTGAGGATCCACCTCCCGCCGATGGTGAGGACCCGCCGCCGAGCGATGGCGAGGACCCGCCGCCGGACGGTGAAGATCCGACTGATCCGGGGGAGTGTGAGCCCGAGGACGACCCCTCGTCCCCGGAACCGACGGACGAACAGTCTGAGGAGGAATCCTCGGGCGACGAAACGTCGACGGACGAGCCCACCGAACCGGGCGAGTCGGATGATCCCGCCGAACCGACCGAACCGCCGTGCGACGACGAGTCGGACGACGAAACGGGCGACGAACAGCCGGACACCACCACGCCGGGTGCCACTTCGGCAACCACCTCGCCCACCACCTCGGGCACTGCTACGACCGGCACCACCTCCGGCGGCACCACGACCGAGACCACAACATCGGGAACCACCACGTCGAGTACCTCGGCCACGCGGGAACCGGACCCCGACGAGGATTAGGGTTGGCGGCATGTCACGGGTAGCTGCCATCGACTGCGGAACCAACTCCATCCGCCTGCTCGTCGCGGAGCTCACGCACCGGCACGACGGGAGCGTCGACCTGCGGGACCTGCACCGCGAGATGCGTATCGTGCGGCTCGGTCAAGGAGTCGACGCGACCGGGAAGCTGGCGCCGGAGGCGTTGGAGCGCACGCGCGAGGCCTTGAAGGCGTATGCGATCGCGGCCCGACGCAAGGGCGTGGAGCGGCTCCGCATGGTGGCGACGTCGGCCACACGTGATGCCAGCAACCGTGACGAGTTCTTCACGATGACACGCGAACTGCTCGGCACGGAAGCCGAGGTCATCACGGGCGAGGAGGAAGCGAGGCTGTCGTTTTCCGGGGCGGTCGGTGAGCAAGACCCCGACGACGGGCCGTTTCTGGTGGTCGACGTCGGCGGTGGCTCGACCGAACTCGTGCTCGGCGCCTGGGACGGCCGGGAAGCCGACGTGTGGGCCTCGCACTCGGTGGACATCGGGTGTGTTCGCCTCACCGAACGCGTCCTGCGATCGGATCCGCCCACGGCCGACGAGCTCGCCGAGGCCGAACAGGTCGCGGTGCGCACACTGGAACCCGCGTTCGAGGCGGTGGACGTGTCGAAGGCCGGCCGGTGGATCGGTCTCGCGGGCACGGTCACCACCCTGTCGGCAATCGCGCATAACTTGCCCGAATACGACTCCGAGCGCATCCACCTGTCCACGCTTTCCCGCGGCGACCTGGACACGGTCGTCGGTGACCTGCTCGCCGCCGACCGCGCCACGCGTGCCGCGAACCCCGTGATGCACCCCGGGCGGGTGGACGTCATCGGCGGGGGAGCACTGATCGTGCGCGTGCTGGCCGAGCAGATCGCCCAGCGGGGCGGCCCCGCCGATCCGCTGGTGGTGAGCGAACGCGACATCCTCGACGGCATCGCCCTGTCGCTGGCCTGAGCCACGACACCGGACCGACGCGTCGTGTCCGCCCTCCGGGGATCCAGAGGGCGGACACGGGCGATCAGCGGTTGGAGCTGCGCGCGACGAACTCCGCCAGATCGCGTGACTGCTGCACGCGCGACGGCTCGTGGACGTACATCATGTGGCCGGCCGGGTAGTAGGCCGTTTCGATGTTCGCCCGCAGCTCGTCCGGGATCTGCAGTTGGGCGAGGACGTGCTCGGCTGCGAAGTGCGGTGTGGCGCCGTCGTAGTAGCCGCAGGCGACGTGCACCTTCAGGTGAGGGTTGGCGCGCATCGCGGCGCTGAGGTCCTTCACCACGGACACCGACCGACCCTCGAAGTCCGAATAGGACCATTCGCGGTTGACGTCGAGCGACAGGATCTCGTACGGCAGGTCGTTGGCGTAACCGAGTTCACTGCGCACGTAGTGGTTGAACGCCGCCGAGTAGGCGCCGATGATGCGGGAGATCGAGGCGTCGTCGCTCATGTGCTCACGCCCGCCGTCCGGCTCCCATGTGGTGAACCGGCCGTCCATACGGCCCGTGGTCAGGCCCTTGTCGCGCAGGAGCTCGGTGAAGAACCGAACGTGCTCGATACGCAGATTCACAAGGTCCACATAGGACTCGGAGAGTCCGGTGAGGCGCGCCAGTTTCGCCACGACGTCGGCGCGTTCCTCCGCCGACAACCGGGCGCCGCGCTGCAGCGCCCACGGCAGGTCGCGCGAGGCGAACTCCTCGGCCTCGGCCACGACTTCCTCAAGTGGACGGTCGCCGTGCTTTCCGTGGTAGTGCGCGATGGCCGCGTACGTCGGCACGTACAGCGAGTACGGCAGGTCGTTGCCCTCGGTGAAGAACACCGTGCCCAGGTCGAGCACCGACGAGATCAACAGCAGTCCGTTGAGGTACAGACCATGACGGTCCTGCAGGTGCGCGGCGAGAGCGGAGGCACGCACCGTGCCGTACGACTCGCCCGCCAGGAACTTCGGCGACAACCACCGCTCGTGACGAGACGTCCAGAGCCGAATCAGCTCGCCGACGGTCTCCACGTCGGGCGTGAACCCGTGGTAATCCTTGGGTTTTTCGCCTTCCACGGCGCGTGAGTAGCCGGTGGACACCGGGTCGATGAAGACGAGGTCGCTGTGGGCCAGTAATGTCTCCGCGTTGTCCACCAGGCGGTACGGCGGCGGTTCGGGGTTGTCGACGTCACCCGACACCGCCCGGCGCGGCCCCAGCAGCCCCATGTGCAGCCAGATGCTGGACGCTCCCGGACCGCCGTTGAACGCGAACGTCACCGGCCGCGAGCTCGGGTCGGCGTCGTCGAGGGTGTACGAGGTGAGGAACACCTCTGCCTTGGGTTTGTGCCCGTCGAAGGCGCCGTCCTTGAGTACTTCCTTGCGCAGCACGATGCGGCCTGTGCGCGCCGTGTAGACGAGTTCGCGATCGCCGAGTGACAGCGTGTGCCGGGTGGTCACGACGTCGTCTCGCGGTTCGGTGGGTGCCTGGGCGTCCTTGCTCTCGGCGAGGTCGGCGCCCTCGGCGGAGTCGGTCTGCTCGGTGGCCTCCGTGTTCTTCTCTGGCATACGACCAACCTATGTCACGGCACACTGGTTGAGTGAGTACGTCGTGGGAATCGTTGGCCCAGTTGGACGCCGCCGTCAGCGAATGCCGCGCCTGCCCTCGTCTGGTGGAGTGGCGGGAGCGGGTGGCGCGAACGAAACGGGCCGCATACGCGGATCAGACCTACTGGGGTCGGCCGGTGCCCGGTTTCGGCCCGGACGACGCGTCGCTCGTGATCGTGGGGCTCGCACCCGCCGCGCACGGCGGGAACAGGACGGGCCGCATGTTCACCGGCGACCGCTCGGGTGATGTGTTGTTCCAGGCGCTTTACGACGTGGGGTTGGCCTCACAACCCACATCGACCCACCGTGACGACGGGCTCACGCTGCGGGGCACGCGCATCACGGCACCCGTGCACTGCGCGCCGCCCGCCAACAAGCCGACGCCCGCCGAGCGGGACACGTGCAGGCACTGGCTCGCCGACGAGCTCGCGTTGCTGCGGCCCACGCTGAAAGCGGTCGTCGTGCTCGGCGCGTTCGGCTGGCAGGCGTTGCTGCCCGTATTGGCCGAGGCGGGGTGGAGCGTGCCGAGGCCGAGGCCCCGTTTCGGGCACGGCGTGCGAGTCACGCTCGACGGGCCCACGCCGCTGCACGTGCTCGGCTCGTACCACGTGTCGCAGCAGAACACCTTCACCGGCCGGTTGACGCCTGCCATGTTGCGCGCCGTGCTGTCCGAGGCCGCGTCGCTGGCCGGCCTCGCCTGAGCTCCTTCGCGCCCGCGTCCCCGCCCGGACCGCGGACGAGCGGTTGACCAAGGGCTGAACGGCTGGTGGAGGGCCATCCGAAGGGGTGATACAGGAGCCGCCTCAACTGAATCGTTTTGGGTGGCGTGGCGACGCTGGTCACAGACAAGGAGGGGTAGCTAACATCAACTGTTTGGCAGTGCCACCATAGAGTTATGGCAGTCAAGTCGGAACCGACGCGGATCCTGATCCTCGGTGGCGGATACGTCGGCTTGTACACGGCCCTCGGGCTACAGAAGAGGCTGCGAGCCAACGAGGCCTCCGTGACCGTTGTCGACCCGCAGCCGCACATGACCTACCAGCCGTTCCTTCCGGAGGCGGCTGCCGGCTCCATCGAGCCACGTCATGTGGTCGTTCCATTGCGGAGGGTGCTCCGACGCTGCCATGTTCTCACCGCGCGGGTGACCGCGATCGAGCACGAGAACAAGACCGTCACCGTGGAGGCGCCGGACGGTCACATCGAGCAGCTCAACTACGACGTGCTCGTGGTGGCGCTCGGCTCCGTCGCCCGGCTGCTGCCGATCCCGGGGCTCGCCGAGCAGGGAATCGCCATCAAGACCATCGGCGAGGCCATCTACCTGCGTAACCACGTGCTCTCCAAGCTCGACGAGGCGTCCAGCACGCTCGACCCCGAGCTGCGCCGGAGGATGCTCACGTTCACCGTCGTGGGCGGCGGGTTCGCCGGTATTGAGGCGCTCGCCGAGCTGGAGGACATGACTCGCGACGCCTGCCGCTACTACGACAACATCAAGCCGGAGGACATCCGGTGGGTGCTCGTGGAGGCGGCGGGGCGCATTCTGCCCGAGGTGCGCGAGACGCTGGGTGTCTGGACCGCCGAGCAGCTGGAGAAGCGCGGCATCGAGGTGTACCTGTCGACGGCGGCGAAGTCGTTCGAGGACGGCCACGTCGTGCTGTCCGACGGCACCGAGTTCGACAGCGACAC
Organism: Saccharomonospora sp.; assembly: GCF_027317685.1. Taxonomy (NCBI): domain Bacteria; kingdom Bacillati; phylum Actinomycetota; class Actinomycetes; order Pseudonocardiales; family Pseudonocardiaceae; genus Saccharomonospora; species Saccharomonospora sp. The sequence continues at coordinate 21,896 of NZ_DAHVQP010000130.1, read as the reverse complement.
CATCATCTGGACCGCCGGTGTGAAGGCCAACCCGGTGGTCGCCGAGTCCGACCTTCCCACGGACAAGCGCGGCCGCCTGCAGGCCACGGCCACTCTGCAGGTGCTGGGCCACCCCGACGTGTGGACCGCCGGTGACGTGGCCGCCGTGCCGGACCTGTCGCGCACCGAGAACGACCCCACGGCGACGTGCCCGCCCAACGCCCAGCACGCGGTGCGGCAGGCGCGGCACATGGCCAAGAACATCATCCGCTCGTTGCGCGGTGGCACGCCGGCCGACTACTACCACAAGAACCTCGGTGCGGTGGCCGGTCTCGGTATGCACAAGGGTGTGGCCGACGCCATGAACCTGAAGATCAAGGGCTACCCGGCGTGGCTGTTCCACCGTGCCTACCACGTCAAGGCGATGCCCACCTTCAACCGCAAGGTGCGCATCCTGCTGGACTGGGCACTCAGTGGCCTGTTCCGCCGCGAGATCGTCTCGTTGGGGCAGATCAACAACCCGAAGGAAGAATTCGAGAGGGCGTCGAAGTCGTAGCGGAAGGCGGGGGCTTAAGCTTTCTTATGCCCCCGTAGCCCAATTGGCAGAGGCGGTCGACTTAAAATCGATTCAGTGCGGGTTCGAGTCCCGTCGGGGGCACCAAACGCTCTGGTCGAAGGTTCGTGAGTGTGGGGCTTCAAGATCGAAAGCCCCACATGCGCCTCATGAACCGCCGACTCTGATGTCCTCCAAGTCGGCTGCCGCCCCGGCGACGAAGTACCCCGAACCAAGGGGCCCTGCGTGGTGAAAGGCCGGGAGTGGCCAGGTGATCGGCGACCAGCCGAGTCGGCGACTTGGTCAAGTCTCCGGTCGTCAATGCCGATTCGTCGCCTTGCGCGTCAGGGGACGGCAGGGCGGGTCGTTCGGACGGGCCGGGGAACAGGCACCATCGGCCCGCCTGGGAGTGGACACCCTTCCCCGCGAATCTCATTGGTGACGCACGGTTCGAGATCCACGGACATGGGAAGGGCCGTTCCCGTCCCAGCGACGGGAGCCGATGGCCGTCGAACTCCGAGCGGATCACGTGGCGTCGACGTGCGGGATCGTGTTCCGCCACGCGGGAGCCCCGGATCACGGTGGAGCCACCTGACCTCGGCCGGTCGCCTCAGTCCCGCCGGACGAGTGCGTTGACCGCGGGACGGAAGTCGAAGTGGTACGGAAGGGCCTCGAGTTCCTCCGGGGTCACGTCGACGTTGTGACGTGCCGCGAGTTCAGCCAGCCACTCGTACGGGAGTGGTTTCTCGGACCCCTCACCCTCGTTCGGAAGAAGGGCCGTCGAGAAGAGCTCATGCAGCTCGCTTGCTGTGAAGTCGGGGGAGGCGCCACCGCGCACACCGACGGTGACACCCCGTTCGTTGCACAACACCACACGTTTCCCGGACTCGAGCTCCACGTACTCATTCAGCGCGAAACTGAGTTGGCCGTTCGACTCGTCCCACGGGGTCCTGCCATCGCAGACGACCCCCAAGGCGACGACGGTCCCGTCGCTCGGGGACGCCTCGGGGCCAAGGGGCAGCCGGCCTGAGTCCTCGACGGGAAAAGGGAGGGCGGACCAGCTCTGGTTCACGGTGTCCATGCGAGCTCCGCTGATTCAACCGGACATGTGGTGGGATTTCCATGGGAGCGTGGCAAGCCGATGCGGACCGCGAAGTGACCGCTCTCGGCGGTCCACGGTTCACATTGGTCCTTAATAGACTTGGTTGGCGGTGTCCTCGGTGGTCCTTCGCGAACTTCCTTAGAAATGTGTGAAGTCGCGCTGAGTGGACGAATTCGCGAGGTTCCCCATAGCCGAAACCGCTCCCGAGTGGACATACGGGGAGCAAGTGTGTCCACTCGGGAGTCAATTCGGTACACCGAACCTCGCGGTGTGGGGTTCCCCGGGGCATCACCCGGTGACCGGGGCCGGTGTCGCCCTGGGCTTCCGCACGGGCTGACGCGAATTCACGACACCGCGCAGCGACAGACCGTTCGTCTCCGGCAAAAGCAGCACCGGGACGGCGGCGATCGCCGCCGCGCCCATCAAGTAGAACGCGGGCCACATCGTGTTGCCGGTGACGTTGACCAGCGAGCCGACGATGTACGGCGCGGTGCCCGCGAAGGCCGCGGTCGAGACGTTGTACCCGATCGAGAAGGCGCCGTAACGCACCCGCGTCGGGAACATGGCCGGCAGCGTGGACGCCACCACGGCCAGGAACAACACCAGACAACCGCCGAGCATCGCCAGCCCGCCCGCCAACATCAGCGCGTTGACGCCGGTCTCGGTCTTGCTGCCCTCCATCAGCGAGAACGCCGGGATCGGCAGGGCCAGGAAACCGGCGCAACAGGCGACGAGGAGCGGCTTACGGCCGATCCGGTCGGACAGCGCCCCGATCGGCACGATCACGATCATCATGGCCAGGATGACGCCCATGATGATCAGCAGTGGGACGTTGCCTTCGAGCCCGAGCTGGTCCTTCAGGTACGTCTCGATGTAGCCGAGCAGGATCCAGTCACCGACGTTCAGCAGGATCACCAGGCCGATCAGGTGCAGGATCGACTTCCAGTTGGTGGTGATCAGCTCCTTGAGTGGCGACTTCGCCACCTTGTGCTCGACGGCGAGGTCCTTGAACAAAGGAGTGTCCTCGACCTTCGTCCGCAGCCAGAGACCGACCAGGCCGAGCGGACCCGCGATCAGGAACGGGATCCGCCAGCCCCATTGCTGCATGGCCGCGTCACCGAGAATGATCGTGCACAACGTCACCGTGCTGGCACCGAGGAAGAAGCCCGCGAGAGTACCGAACTCCAGCCAGCTACCGAAGAAGCCGCGACGTTTGGACGGCGCGTATTCGGCGATGAAGGTGGCCGCGCCTCCGTACTCGCCACCAGCGGAGAAGCCCTGTAGGCCTCGTAGCAGGATGACCAGGATCGCTGCCCATACGCCGATCTGGTTCCAGGTGGGCAGCAGCCCGATGGCGAACGTCGAACCCGACATGATCAGGACCGTCAGAGCCAGAACTCGCTGCCTGCCGAGCTTGTCGCCGAGCGGGCCGAGCACGAAGCTGCCGAACGGCCGGATCACGAAGGTCACCGCCAACAGGGCGAAGGTGGCCAGCGCGCCCTCCGACGTGCTTCCAGCGTTGAAGAACGCCTGGCCGAGGATCGCCGGCATGAAGCCGAAGACGCCGAAGTCGTACCACTCGATGCAGTTCCCCATCGCCGAACCGGCGACGGCTTTGCGCACGGCCTTCGGCTCGGGCGCGGTGTCAGCGTGCGGCGTTTGGGTGGTGTTCTGTGCCGCCATGAATCCTCCCCGACCTGACAAGTTGTGTCCGGACAGTCTCCGCAAAGGTCCAGTCATCCGCTACCGTCTGGCGCGATATGTCCGGAATAAGGGGATGCCGATGGAGGTGAAAACGCCTTACTACCTCGAACGGAGCAATGAGCGTGACATCGGCCTCATTGCTTGGGAATTGAACGCTGATCGTGGCTGTGGGGCCGGATCGGCAATGAGAATCTTCTCGGTGTCCAAGAGTGCGCATCGTGGAGCACACCACCAGGGAACCGGGTCGGCGCGGAAAGCGCAGCGGAACGTCACCCGTCCTGGTGGGGAAGGGGAATCCGATCGCGATGCGCTCGGCCCCCACCGGACTGTCACGAAATGACGTTCCTTGACGGACGGTCCGCGAGTACGCACGTACCGGGTTGGGAGTCGAGGGAAAACCAGAGAACCCGGTGCTATCAGGGGAAAATCGAAAAATCACCGGCTTCAGGGGGTCGACAATAGGTATGTGTCTGTGGTATCCACGTGCCGAAGTGTCCGTAGGAATGATTGATCCTTTATGGATGAACGCTACTCGTGTAGTACGAAAGGCTCGTGCACGGCGAATGCTCGGGGTGAATGGGACCTGACTCGGTGCGTTCGTTCACCGAGGGTGAATATCCGAAGTGGTCGTTCGCTTCGGCACGATCATCCATTCACGAATCGGCTGGTCAGGCAGTAAAAACCACATTAGATTCCGTGGTCGCGGAGCGTGAACGGCGTCGATTAGCGGGTGTTCCGCTCAGGTGTGGAACGTCCGGTCACCGGGTAGGAGAAGTAAGGGACACGACCGCGACGACCCGCTTCGGAGGCCTCTCCCATGACGAGCACGGACCAGCGCACAGCCATCGTGACAGGGGCGGCTCGCGGAATCGGCAAAGAGATCGCCGAGCGGTTGGCGCGGGACGGACTCGCCGTCGCCGTGGCCGACCTGGACTCCATGCGCGAGGAGTTGGACGGTGTCGTGCAGGGCATCGAGCGATCCGGCGGTCGGTCCATCGCCCTCACCGCGGACGTCAGCGACCCGGAACAGGTCAACGCCCTGGTGAGGGACACCGTACAGCGGTTCAGCAAGCTCGACGTTTTCGCCGCCAACGCGGGTATCGCGGCGGTCAACCCGTTGTTGGACACGACGCTCGACGAGTTGGACAGGCTCGTGCGGGTGAACCTGTACGGGGTGTTCAACTCCTACCAGGCCGCGGCACGCCAGATGATCGAACAGGGCACCGGCGGCAAGATCATCGGGGCCGCGTCCATCGCCGCGCACAAGGGCTTCGAGATGCTCGGCGGCTACTCCGTCACCAAGTGGGGAGTTCGAGGATTGACGCAGGTGGCGGCGCAGGAGTGGGCCAAGCACGGCATCACCGTGAACGCCTACTGCCCCGGCATCGTCGGTACGGCCATGTGGGACCTCATCGACGAGAAGATGACCGAACAGTCGGGCGAGGAGCGAGGCACGGCTCTGCGGCGGTTCTCCGAGATGATCGCGCTGGGCAGGGTTGAGGAGCCGAACGACGTGGCGTCGTTCGTGTCGTACCTGGCCTCCCGCGATTCCGACTACATGACCGGACAGTCGGTGCTGATCGACGGAGGCATCCTCTACAGCTGAAGGCAACGGATACGGCGACGGATACGGAAAAAACGTCGCATGGGCGACACGGGTGGCATCGAGCGCCTCGTCGCACTGTCCGACGGCGTGTTCGCCATCGCCCTCACTTTACTGCCGTTTCCCACCGCCGTGCTGGACGAGCACGGCGACACCACGGCCGCGGTGGTGCTGTATGCGGCCACGATCATCCTCACCGGGTGAGTTCCACCGCGGTGTGGTGGTACGCGGCCGTGGGGCGGGCGCGGTTTCGGGCCCACGCCCGCCCGTTGACCCACGAGGACACCGATCCCGAGTAAGTCCGACGCAGCCTCGCGGGCGGGGTCTCGGTCATCGTCGGATTCGTCCCGTCGCTGCCGTTGGTGTTCGTCGACCCGACGTTGGCCGAGTTGTCGTGGCCGCTGGTGTTCCCCTTCGGTTATCTCGTCGACCGGATGTCCCGGCGAGGCCGCTATTTCTGGCCGTAGCCGCGCAACCGTTCGACCACGTGCTCGATCTCGGTGCGGGGAAGCAGGCGTGGAGAGCCCACCGAACGAGCCGCCAGCCACACCTGGCACACCCATTCCAGTTGCTGGGCACGGGAGTACGCCGCTGCCAGGTCGGCTCCGTAGGTGACGGTGCCGTGGTTGCCGAGCAGGCAACCGCGGCGGCCGTCCAACGCGGTGAGCATGACGTCGGCCAGTTCCTGGGTGCCGTACGTGGCGTACGGCGCCACCCGCACGCTCGGGCCGATGGCTGCGACCATGTAATGCACCGGCGGGACCTCTTCGACCACTGTGGACACAGCGACGGCGTGGGTGGAGTGGGTGTGCACCACGGCGTTGATGTCGGCGCCGTCCGGGTCCTTGGCGTCACGGTAGATCGCCAGGTGCATCGGCATCTCGCTGGTTGGTTTCAGGTCGCCCTCCACCGGAGTGCCATCGAGCCGCAGCACGGGGATGTTCTCGGGGCGCAGCGACTCGTAGTCCACGCCGGTCGGTGTGACGGCCACGAGGTCCCCGTCCCGCGCCGAGATGTTCCCGGAGGTACCGACGACGAGTCCGTCGGTGACCATTCTGCGGGCGTAGGCGCACACGGCTTCGCGATGTTCGGCGAGCAGCATCTATCGGCTCCACTGTCGACGTGCCGAGGAGAGCGAGTCGAGGTAGGCGGCGTAGCCGTGCTCGTACACCTCGGCGACCTGCGGTCGGATCTGCACGGTACGGGAGTTGGCGGCCCAGACGTCCACGTCGAACGGCTCCGACAGAGCCTCCGCGGCCGTGAGGACGGCTCCCCGGGCGCCGATGCCGGGTTCGGCGGGGATGACGATGGGTCTGCCGAGCACGTCGGCGAAGATCTGGGTCCACTCCGCCGACCGCACACCGCCGCCGTTGGCGTACAACGTGCCGGTGAGGCCGGCGGCCTCGAAGCAGTGGCGGGCCGCGTACGCGATCGATTCGCACAGTGCCCGCACCAGGTCGGCGCGTGTGTTCTCCAGGCAAAGGCCGGTGAACTGTGCGCGGGCGGCGGCGTCGACGAACGGTGCCCGTTCTCCCGAGCTTGACAGAAACGGCAGCGCACGCACCCCGTTCGCGCCGGGCGCACTGGCCGCCAACAACTCGTCGAGGCTTTCGACCTCGATGCCGAGCATGCGGCAGGCCCAGTCGATCCCCGCCGTGCCCACCATCGCGGGCATGCCCCGCAGATACCTGTCCTCCTGCGGCGTGCACAGCAACATACCTGCCGGTTCGCCTTCCGGGTCGAACCGGGGACTGTCGGTGAGCACCTGACACGCCAGCGTGGTGCCCGCGGTGAGGATGCCGTCACCGGGCTCGCGGACCCCGGCGCCGATCGCGCACGCGGGCAGGTCGAACGGACCACCGGTCACGGGCAGCCCCTCCGGAAGCCCCAGCAGCTCCGCACTGGCGCGATTCAGCCGGAACACATCATGTGACTTGGCCGGTTCGGCGAGCAGCGACCGCCGATGGGTCAGCCCGCACGCGGCGATGGCCTCCTCGTCATAGGAGCGGGTCCGCGGGTCCAGAAACGGCAGCGACGCGTTCGAGACGTCCACGGTGATCTCGTCGGTCAGCCGCTGCAACACCGCGTCCACGCAGTACCCCGCGACCACCGCACGGTCGAGCGACCACGGTTCGTGCTCGTCGAGGTAGGCCAAGATCGGCCCGGCGCAGCCCGGGAACATGCCCGAACCCGTGCGGCGGAACACCTCGCGGGTGACTCCCGTCCGCTGCCATTCGGTCAGCAGTGCGTTCGCCCTGCCGTCCAGCCACGAGATCGCGGGTCGGACACAGAACCCGTCGGCGTCGCGCAACCACACCCCGTCGCCCTGGCCCGTCAGAGCCAGAGCGTCCACAGGGCCGTCGAGCTGTGCGGTCACTTCCCGCACCACGGACGCCACTGTCCCGAGAACCTGCTCGAAGTCCTGCTCCACCGCTCCGCCGGGCAGATACCGCACCTGAGAGGGTGCGGACGCCTGCGCGACGGACATCCCGGCCTGGTCGAAGACCACGGCCTTCGTCAGTGAAGTGCCGATGTCGACGCCGATGATCCGCAGCATGGTTACCTCGTCAACACATCCGGGTTCGCCACGTGGGCGAGCGGCTCACCACGAACGTAGCGACCGACGTCGGCGGCGACGATCTTCGCTGCGCGGTCGGCCGTCTGCTTGCTGGCACCCCCCAGGTGCGGGGTGGCGATGACGTTCGGCGCGTCACGCAGCGCCCAGTCGGCGGGCGGCGGCTCCACGTCGTAGACGTCGAGTGCGACGGCACCGAGACGACCGGAGCGCAGCATGTCCGGCAGCGGCGCGTAGTCGAGGAGACCGCCGCGGGCCGAGTTGACCAGCACCGCCCCGTGCGGCAGCAGAGCGAGCTTCTCGGCGCTGATGAGGTTGCGGGTCTCCTCGGTGAGCCGGGCGTGCAGACTGACGGCCATGCTGCGCCGCAACAGGTCGTCGAGCTCCACGAGTTCGGCACCGACCTCCTCGACGACGGCACGGTCGGCATACGGGTCGGAGACCAGGACCTTCGCCCCGAAGGCGACCAGAACCTTCGCCACGCGGGCACCGATGGCCCCGTAACCGACGAGGCCCACGGTGGTGCCTTCGAGCTCCGTTCCCGCCTTGGCGTAGGTGTAGTAGTCGCCCCGCCACGTGCCCGCCAGCAGTTCGGCCGACGACGTGGAGATGCGGCGCATGGCCGCCAGCAGCAGGCCCACGGCGAACTCGGCGGCGGCAGCGGCATTACGTCCCGGCGTGAACGTGACGGCCACGCCGGCCTCGGTGGCGGCGGCGAGGTCGACGTTCACGGGCCCACCCCGGCACACCGACACGAGCTTCAACTGCGGGGCCTGCGCGAAGACCCTCCTCGTGAACGGCGCCATCTGGGTGACGGCGATCTCCGCGCCGTCGAGCGCCTCGAGCACCTGGTCCTCGGTGCCGCTGGCCTCGTTGACCTCCGCGACCGGGCCGAACGGCTCGACGGGCCATGGCAGTGACAGTTCCCGGAAGTCCGCTTCGATCCCCGTGCCGGCCAGCTCGGCCCGTATCGCCGCCATCAACAGGTCGTTGCCGACGAACTCGTCACCGGCGCTGAGAATTCGCACCTCTCGTCCTCCCTTGAACGTGCCTTCAGCAGGCGGCCTGGGTCTCGTAATCGGTGATACGCGCGACCTTGGCCGCGCTGGCCGACGTGGGATCGAAGGTGTAGCCGATCCATTCGCCGGTGATCTTCTTCGCCAACTCGGGGCCGATGACCCGCGCACCGAACGTGATGATCTGGCAGTTGTTGGACTTGATCGAACGCTCCGCCGAGTAGGAGTCGTGCGCGACCGTGGCCCGGATCCCGGCCACCTTGTTGGCCGAGATCGCCATGCCGATACCCGTTCCGCAGATGAGGATGCCCCGGTCGGCCTCACCGTTCGCGATCTTCTCGGCGGCGGTGAGCCCGAAGTGCGGGTAGGCCGTGTCGTCGTCCGCGCTCTCGGCGCCCAGGTCGATCACCTCGGTCACCCGTTCGTCGGCACGCAGTTGGTCGCGCACGGCGTTCTTCAGTTCGACACCGGCGTTGTCCGCCGCCACTACGACGCGCATCGGTTCTCCTTCTCCAACTCGTCCCCGATCGCCGACACCAGCAGTGCGAACGACGTGGCACCGGGGTCGGCGTAACCCTTGCTGCGCTGGGCGAGCCGAGCCGCCCTGCCCTTGGTTGGCGCGAGGTCGGCCGTGTCGGCCGCGGCCTGGGTCGCGCGCTTCGCCGCCGTCTTCCACGCCTGCGCCAGGTCCGTGCTGGTATTCGCTTCCTCACGGAGCGCGGCGCAGAACGGTTCGAGTGCGTCGAGCATCGTCTTGTCGCCGGGCCGTGCCCCGCCGAGTTCGACGAAGGCCGTTGTCGCGCGGTCGACGGCGTCGGCCACGGTCGCGGTGGTGATCTCGCCCGTCTCGGCGACGGCGCCGAGTCCCGCGCCGGTTTCGGCCAACAGCACGCCGTACAGCGCGCCTGAGGCGCCGCCGGCCGCGTCGGCGAACGCGGTGCCGGCCGCGAGCAGCGCGCCCGAGACGTTCTCGCCGTCGGACTCGGCCTGACGTGCGGCGGCGACGGCCGCGCGGATGCCGCGGGTCATGCCCAACCCGTGGTCACCGTCGGCGGCCACGGCGTCGAGCCTGCCCAGCTCGTCCTCGTTCCGTTCGATCCGCACCATGCCCGCGGTGAGCAGGCGGTCGACGACGCCCACCGTCTGGGCATCGTCCGGACGCGTCAGCGACTCGTCCACTGTGGATACCGGGGCGACCTGTTCCAGCATCGCTCCGGAGCTGCGGTAAGCCGGGGTGTCACACGGTGCGGCGTACAGCGGTGCGAGATCGTCGTCCAGCGCGAGCACCGTCAACGACACGCCCGCCATGTCCAGCGACGTGACGAACTCGCCCACTTCGGTGTGCAGCGGGTTGAGTCCTTCGGCGGCCAACCGCTCGTGCACCCGCTTGTAGAGCACGAACATGTCCTCGTACTTGGTGTTTCCGAGGCCGTTGAGCAGCACCGCGACCCGGCCGTCCCCACCCGTGGGCAACTCGGGCAGCAGGCCGTTCACGAGCTCGTCGGCGACACCGACGGCGTCGAGCCTCTGCACCGTTCGCACCCCCGGCTCGCCGTGGATCCCCAGGCCGAGTTCCATCTCGTGCGGGTTCACGGTGAATAGTGGCTCGCTCGCGCCGGGCAACGTGCAGCCGTCGAACGCGACACCGAACGTCCGCGTGTTGGCGTTGGCGCGTTCCGCGAGCGTGGCCACGGTGTCGAGGTCGTCGCCCCGTTCGGCCGCCGCGCCCGCGACCTTGAACACCATGAAGTCACCGGCGACGCCCCGACGGCGTTCGGGCGTGTCCGCGGGCCCGCTGGCCACGTCGTCGGTCACCAACACCGTGCGCGACTCGATCCCCTCGGCCGCCAACCTCCGCGCGGCGAGTCCGAAGTGGAGCACATCGCCCTGGTAGTTGCCGTAGGAGAACAACACTCCGGCACCACCCTCGGCGGCACGCGCGGTGCGATACACCTGTTCTGCGCTGGGACTGGTGAACACGTCGCCCACGACGGCACCCGTGGCCAGGCCGCGACCGACGAGACCGGCGAACGCCGGGTAGTGCCCGCAGCCCCCGCCGATGAGCACGGCGACCTTGCCCCGTTCGGGCGCGTGTCGTGCGATGACTCCGTAGGCGTCGGACACTTTGCGCACCGTGCGGCCGTAGGCGCCGACGAAGCCGTCCAGCCAGTCACGTTTGAACGTCTCGGCCCGACCCAGGGTGCGTGGCGGTCGTGGTGCGGTCGTACTCATGCGGTCCTCCCGGCAACGTTGTCGGCGAGGTGGTCGAGCAGCGCGCGCCGTGCGGCGTCGTTGCTGTCGACCACGACTGCGGCGAGTTCGAGTGCGTCGGGTTTCGGGGGATAGAAACGATTCGGTAGCGCGATGACCGTGAGGCCGGCCGCCGCGGCCGCGCGGATCCCGTTGCTGGAGTCCTCGACCCCCAGGCACTCGTCGCCCTTGCGGCCGAGTCGGGAAGCCGCCTCCAAGTACACGTCGGGACTTGGCTTGCCGCGAGGTACCTCCGCGCTGGATACCGTGGCGGTGAACTCGTCGGTCAGGCCGTAGGTGGCCAGGACGGCGTCGATCACCTTGCGCGGCGCCGAAGACGCCAACGCGATGGGGGCCTTCGCGCTGACGTCGGTGACCATCTTGTCGGCCCCCGGCAGCAGCGGTGCCCTGCCGTCCGCGATGGCCGCGATCATGCCGTCCACCACGGCGCGTTCGACCTGCTCTGCGGTTTCCGGGGTGCCACTGCGCTTCGCGAGGTAGGCGGCCCACTCGGGGGCGCTCATGCCCTGGACCGTCGAGGTGTCCTCGGAGGTCCATTCGACGCCGTACCTCGCCGCGTAGGCGATCCAGTTCTCTTCCCACAGGTGTTCGCTGTCCACCAGGACACCGTCCATATCGAACACAACCGCGGCGAGTGTCATCGAATCAGAGCCCCTTTCACGAAACCAATGTTAAGTTAACACCGCAGGGCGGGAAATGTAACTACCCGAGGCGGTGCTCAGCGTAAAGTCGGCGCTTAGGTTGGCGACACTGTGCTCGATACGGCCGTGAACTTCTCCAAGGCGGCTGTGAACCCGTGCCGGGCATCCGGCTCGTCCGGGTTGTGCGACCTGCGGGCCCATCGCCGTCGGACCACGTCAACTCCGTGGCCGTCCTGTCTTTCGGGGTGACAGACTTCCACCATGAGCAGTGATACATCCGGCACCACTCGTAGTCGCCAGGTTCGCCAGCAACGCATCACGGACTTCGTCATCGACCGCGGCACGGCGACGGTGGCTGATCTGGTGGAGCTGACCGGCGTCAGTCACATGACCGTCCATCGCGACATAGACGAGCTCGCTCGACGCGGGGTCCTGCGCAAATTCCGTGGTGGCGTATCCGCGTTGCCCTCCACCGTGTTCGAGAGCAACGCCGAATACCGGCTCGGGGCGCACGTCGAGGCCAAGGCCGCCATCGCACGGCAGGCGGCGACGCTCGTCGAGCCCGGCATGTCGATCCTGCTGGACGACTCGACGACCGCGTTGTCACTGGCCAAGCTGTTGTCCGAATTCGTGCCGCTGACGGTGGCGACCAACTACCTGCGTGCCGTCGAAGTGCTCAAAGACGTCGACGACTTGCGGCTCATCTGCATCGGCGGGGACTACTCCCGTACCCACGACTCGTTTCTGGGCATGCCCTGTCTGGAGGCGGTGGACAGCATCACAGTCGACATGGCTTTCCTCTCCACCTCGGCCATGAACACGGACATGACGTTCCACCAGGAGCCCGAGATCGTGCTGGTGAAGCGGGCGATGCTGGCTTCGGCGGAGACGAAGGTGTTGCTCATGGACTCCAGCAAGATGCCGCGGTCGGCGCTGCACAGGCTGGCGCCCATCACCGACTACGACCGGTTGATCGTGGATTCCGGGGTGGAGGAGGGCCTGGTCAAGGAGTTGCGGGAGCGCATTCCCGTGGACGTCGCTCCGCTGTGAGTGGGAGGTGGGGCGGACCTGCCGGAGCGAGCCGCGGGGGCTGAAACGGTTCAGTGCCGCCTGAACTTTATTAACATCTTGCGTGTTAACTTAACGCACATCATGATGCTTTCGTCTGGAGTACGGAGGCATTCATGGTTTCAACGACGACACCACGGTCAGGCAGGTCCGGTGGCTCTCTGATTCGACTGTTGGACCGTTGGGGCATTCCCGCGCCCCTGTTCCTCGGTTACGTCGGCCTGCTGTTGTTCATGATCGGCGACGGCATCGAGTCCGGCTTCATCGCACCGTTCATCGCCGACAACGGCGCGGGAACCGAGGTCCGTGCGTCCTACGTCATCACCGTGTACGGCGTCGCGGTGATGCTGGCGTCCTGGCTGTCAGGCGCGTTGTCCGAACTGTGGGGGCCGCGCCGGGTCATGTTCATCGGCCTCGCCGTCTGGCTCGTCTTCGACGTGCTCTTCCTCGCCGTCGCCGTGGCTGGGGAGAACTACGCGCTGATGCTGGTGTTCTACGGCCTTCGCGGGTTCGGCTACCCCATGTTCGCCTTCGGTTTCCTCGTGTGGATCACGGCCGTGGCACCCGTGGCGAGGCTGGGCGCGGCCGTCGGCTGGTTCTACTTCGCGTTCACCGGTGGGCTGCCCACCCTGGGTTCGCTGGTCGCCAGCTTCACCAACCCGATCCTCGGCCAGTACGGAACCCTGTGGTTGTCCGTGGGCGTTCTCGCCCTCGGTGGCTTGGTGTGCCTGCTCGGCGTGCGAGAGCGCACCGGCTACCAACGGCTCGCTCCTCCCGAGGTCAAGCCCGTGCAGAGCCTGATGTCGAGCCTGTCCATCGCGTGGAAGAAACCGCGGGTCGGGGTCGGCATGATCGTGCGGGTCATCAACACTGCGCCCGAGTTCGGCATGTTGGTGTTCTTCCCGACGATCTTCAGCCATCAGATCGGCTTCGGGGAGAGCCGCTGGTTGCTGTTGGTATCCGTCATCTACGGGACCAACATCTTCTTCAACCTCATCTTCGGGGTGCTCAGCGACAAGATCGGCTGGCAGACGACGATCTTCTGGTTCGGTGCCATCGGCTGTGCCGTGTCGATCCTGCTGCTGTACTTCGTGCCGGTGTACCTCGGCGCGGACTACTACTGGGTCGCGCTGCTCGTGGGCGCGCTCTACGGCGCGACGTTGGCGGGCTTCGTGCCGATCTCGGCGTTGCTGCCGTCCCTCGCGCCCGAGAACAAGGGTGGCGCGATGGCGCTGTTGAACTTCGGTGCCGGTGCGGCGACGTTCGTGGGGCCCGCGATCGTGAGCCTGTTCCTGGGGCCCGCGGGCGCGGCCGGAGTGGTCATCATCTTCGCGGCGCTGTACGTCGTCGCCGCCGTGCTCACGCGGTTCCTGACGTTACCCGAGACCGCGAAGGAAGCGGCCGAGAAGAGCGTGAGCCTCCAGGAGGTGACGGAGACTCAAGCGACACAGCCGGCCAAGTGACCGTCACCGACTAGGGAAGTCCCCGCCCTCGGGCCGTGTCCGCAGGCTGTGGCGCCGTGTCCGCAGGTCGCGTAGCCGTGTCCGCAGGTTGCGTAGTGATGTCGTCCTCCCAGGACGTTGTCGCGTGATGTCAGCGCATGACGTCACGCGAGATGTCGACGGGATGTCGGCGGATTGTCGTCGCGGGATGCGAACATCACTACGAGAAGTGCGGACACGGCGACGGGCGCTGCGGACACGGCCCGAAGCTGTGCCCGTGGGCTCAGGTGCGCCCGTGGTCGCGGATGGCTTCGGCCGATTCGGTACCGGTGTTCTCCACGGCGGTCCCGGTCTTCGCGCTCTCCGCTGTTACCTCAGACAGCGCGGTCTCCGCTGTTTCCCCGCCTTTTTCCTCGGCTTCCCCAGTCCCCCGAGTCTGCCCGGTCCTCGCTCTTCCCCCAGCCTTCGCGGTCTCGGCGGATTCCGTCGAGGTGGAGATCTCCGCCCACACGACCTTGCCGGTCGGTGTGCTGTTGACGCCCCAGTCGCTGGCGAACGCGTCGATGAGCAACATCCCGCGTCCGTGCACCCGGTACGGCGACGGTGTCAGGACCACGGGAAGTTCCGGGCTGCCGTCGTAGACCTCCGCGCGGAGCCGGTTGCCGATCCTCAGCACACGTAGCCGTTTCGGGCTGCGTGAGTGCAGTACGGCGTTGGCCACCAATTCCGAGATCATGAGTAGGAAGTTGTATCGGGTGGTGGGGTCGATCTCACCGAGTGCGTCCTCGGCCACACGACGGGATCGTGCCGGCATGCTCCTGTCCACACTGAGCTGCGTATCCACCAGGGGAGTCGCGCACGGGACGTCGGCCCGCTCCGCCATCTACACTTCCCGTTCGATCTGTTCGACCTCGAACAGCGGTAGTAAACCCGCGATCTGAAGCACCCGGTAGGCGTACTGGTCGACGTTGACGAGTTTCACCGTTCCCCCGCGTTCCGTTGCACTCGCGTGAGCTCGGACGAGCGCACCGATGCAGGCGGAGTCGAAGAACGACAGCCGTGCGAAGTCCACCACCAAGCGGTCGACCCCCTCGGACAACAGTCGTGCGAGGGCGTCATCGAGTTGTGGGACGACGTTGTGATCGAGCTCCCCGCACAGCGTGACGAATCCCTCGTCGTTCACTAGTTTCGCATGTACTGTCGAGTGTCCTGAGTTTTCGGACTGATTCGAGAATTCCGCGGTGGGCGAAGTGTCGCCTTCCGTCATCGTTCTACCGTTCCTGCCGTCACCTACACCCCTACCGAGCAGTACTTCGTCTGGAGGTTTGTCCTGCTGCGCCTTAAGTTTGCCAGGGAGCACCGAATTCATCAGTGTGAAAAGTTCTCACCCGTGTTTGCTTGGGAGTCAACACATGACCGATGACACCACCTCCCCCGATCGGGCCCGCCTCGTCGAGTTCTTGGAGACCCACCAGGACGAGATCGAGCGTGCGTGGGCGGAGACTCCCGTTTTCGCTTCGCGCAACCAGGATGCCGCGAGGGAAGAGGCTGCCGCGCTGCTCGCCGGGTTGCAGGAGGTCGTCCGGGACAGCGCCGAGGAGGACTCGTTGGCGGAGGGGTTCTCGACGGCCCGGACCGTGCTCGGCACGTTGGCGGCGCGGTCGGCGGGCGGCCCGTCGGGTAGCAATCTGCCCGACGTGAGTGCTCTGAAGGAGCCGTTGCTGCGGCTGTGGGCGGAGCAGGACGTCTCCCGTGAGGTCGCGCACTACGGGGCCATGGTCCTGTCCACGGCGCTCAGTACGCTACGTAACGTGTTGTTGGAGATGGAGCTCTCCGCGGGCGCCGACACGATCCTCGCCCAGCAGGAGCAACTGGCCGAGCTGTCCACGCCGGTGGTCAAGATGTGGGATGGCATCCTCGCCATTCCGCTCATCGGCACGCTCGACAGCATGCGCAGTCAAGCCGCCACGGAAAGCCTGCTGGAGGAGATTGCGAAACAACAGGCCAAGGTGGCGATCCTCGACATCACGGGGGTCACCGCCGTCGACACGCTGGTGGCGCAGCACCTGCTCAAGACGGCGATGGCGGCACGGTTGATGGGGGCCGAGTGCATCATCAGCGGTATTCGGCCGCAGATCGCGCAGACGATGGTGCAGTTGGGCATCGACCTCGGCGAGGTCGCGACCAGGTCCTCGCTCGCCGATGCTTTCGCGTACTCTTTGCGCAGGATCGGATACTCGGTGGTCCGGACTGACGAGTCGAGGTGACACGTCATGACCACGACCTCGATCGTCGGTCTCGGCGACGTTTTACTCGTCACTCTGCAGGGCCAGCTGAGTGACCGCCAGGCGCTGACACTGCAGGAGGACTTGACCACCCGGGTGACCGACACGGGCGCACGCGGTGTCCTCATCGATGTCTCCGGGCTGGAGCTCGTCGATTCGTTCCTCGCCAGGACGCTGCACGACATCGCGGAGGCGTGTGCGTTGTTGGCTGCACGGACCGTGGTCGTCGGTATGCGTCCGGAAGTGGCCATCACCCTCGTCGAACTCGGTTTGACCCTGACCGGACTCGAAACCGCATTGAGCGTGGCAGCGGGCCTGTCTCTGCTGGGCAGCTCGGGGCCGCGATGACGAGTGTTTCGATCGTGCACGAGGTACCCATCCGGGAAGAGGTAGACATCGTGCATGTCCGGCAAGCTGCGCGGGAGGTGGCCGTCTCCGTGGGGTTCTCCCTGGTCGAGCAGACCAAGCTGGTAACGGCGGCGAGTGAGCTCGCCCGCAATACGTTGCAGCACGGCGGTGGCGGCGTGGCCACGGTGGAACTGGAACGTGCGGCGAAGCACACGGCGCTGCGGCTGGTGTTCCGGGACGAGGGACCCGGTATCGCCGATGTGGAAAAGGCCCTGGCCGACGGGTACAGCAGTGCCGGAGGGCTCGGCCTCGGGCTCAGTGGTGCGCGACGTCTGGCGGATACTTTCGAGCTGGATACGAAGCTGGGGGAGGGGACGACGGTGACCGTCACGTTCCGGACGAGGTCGGCATCGGGATGAACGGCACGGCGCTTGCGGTGACGGGGCCGGCCCATGTGATGCAGGCGCGCCAGATGGCCGGCCAGGCGGCACGGCAAGTGGGTTTTCCCCCTTCGGTTGTGGAGCGGGTCATGCTCGCGACGTCCGAGCTGGCCACGAACCTGATGAAGTACGCCACGGGTGGGCAGCTCGTCGTGGTACCGCGCACGGGCGGTCTCGATGTCCTGGCCACCGATCGCGGGCCGGGTATCGCGCGGGTGCAGGACAGTCTGCGGGACGGGTACTCCACCACGGGAACGTTGGGTCTCGGGCTCGGCGGTGTCCAGCGGATGGCCGGCGAGTTCGACATATATTCACGCTACGGCGAGGGTACGACGGTGTTGGCGCGCTGGGTGCACGACGAGTCCGTCGAGCCGTCGAGTGCCGAGGTGAACGTCGGTGCCGCTCTGGCCGCGGCGCCGGGCGAGACTCTGTGCGGTGACAACTGGGTCGTCGCCCGCGCTGAGGGCGTGAGCACCGTGGTGTTGAGCGACGGTCTCGGCCACGGCCCCGATGCGGCGGACGCCAGCGCGGCGGTGATGGAGAACGTGCTGGCCGATCCGGCCGCGTCCCCCGCTGACCTGCTCGCGTCGATGGATGCCGGCATGGTCACCAGACGTGGGGCGACTGTGGCTGTGGCGCAGTTCCACGTCCAGCGTTCGACGATGTTGTTCTGTGGCGTGGGCAACTCCACCGTCCGGTTGATCGCCGGTGACGGCAGTTACGAGGCGTTGGTGTCCACGCCCGGCATCGTGGGGAGAAGGCAGCGAAGCGGTAAGAGAGTGTCCTCGGTGGCACGTCCGTGGGATGGCCGCGGGTGGTTGGTCATGCACACGGACGGTATCTCGGAGCGGTGGAGCGCGGCGGAGAATCTCGACGTGCTCGACCACGATCCGGCCACGGCCGCGGGATGGCTGCTCGGAGCATACGGCAGGAGACGGGACGACGCATGCGTCGTCGTGGTCTCCGGGGGGAGAACCACATGACCGAGGAGTTGCGCGCCGCGTTGCGCAGGGCGTTACGCGGGCGAGAGCTACCCGAGGACGTGTGGCGTCGAGTGGCGAACGGACTAGAGCAGGACACTTCGGACGGTTCTGCGGAAAGTCCTCTGGGCGCGGCGTTGCGTGCACTGGTCGATCTGGTGGGCGAGCGGGATCGGGAACTGCGCTGGTATCAGTCCGAGTTGGATCAGACTAATGCGGGACTTCTGGCTCTCCACGCCGAAATCGACCGGCAGCGGCAGCGAACGTCCTTTCTCGACGAAGTGTCGCGGGCGTCGGTGACCTCGTTGGACCCCATGCAGCTGTTGGAGGAGGTCGTCGCGCTGGTTCAGGCGCACGGTTTCGCGGACACCATGCGCGTGTGGACATTGACCGACTACGGCCTGAGCTGCGTGGACGAGCCCGATATCCAGCCGGATCGAGCGACCCGGAGTGCCGTGCGGACGCGGGAGACGGTGCGGGACGGTGCGAGCCGCCTGAGCGTGCCGTTGACGGCTGGGCCGTATGTGCTCGGGGTGTTCGATCTGCACCGGGAATCCGCGGAGTTCACCGACGACGACGTGGCGTTGGCGAAGGGCATCGCCGACCGTGCCGCCGTGGGCCTGCGTAACGCCAACGAGTACGAGCGGGAACACGAGTTGGCCGAGCGTCTGCAGCGGGCGATGCTGCCGACACTGGCCCCTCTGCAGGATCTCGTCCTCGTCGCCCGCTATCGATCGGCCACCAGCGGAGTCCACGTCGGCGGTGACTGGTACGACTCGGTGACCCGGCGCGACGGCACGGTGGTACTGACGGTGGGCGATGTCACCGGACACGGTGTCGACGCCGCGGTCGTGATGGGGAAATTGCAGAACGCCCTGCGCGCCTACGCCCTGGAAGGCCACAGCCCCGCGACCTCGCTCCGCCTAGTGCACGACCTGCTGCGTGGACTGGACACGCCGTTGTTCGCCACGGCCGTGGTGGCCGAGGTGGACCCGGCGACGGGACTGTTGCGCTGGGCGAGTGCAGGCCATCCCCCGCCCCTGTTGCAGGAATCACAGGGCGTGGTGAAGTACCTGGAGGAAGAACACGCGCCGATGCTTGGCATCTACCTTCCGCCGGACCTGGAGTTCCCCGAGCACGAACGCGAACTGTCGCCGGGGTCGTTGGTCACGTTGTTCACCGACGGGTTGATCGAGCGGCGGACCAGTGACCTGGACGCGGGTATGGCGCGGCTGGTGGAGGCTTTCCTGTCGTGTGAGGCCGAAGCCCTCGACGAGAGGGCCGAGTACATCCTGAAGGAGATGTTGGACGACAGCGACCACGACGACGACGTGTGCCTGCTCATGTGCCATTGGCCGGGCTGAGCCCGACACATCGTCCGGTGGGTCCCTGCCGTCGACCGGACGCGTCAGCGGTCGCTCACGGTCAGTTCGATGACGGCGAGGTCCTCGCCGGCGGCGCCGTGGGCGTGGAAGCTGCGCACTGACTTCACGAGCGCGGTGAGCACATGCCAGTTGAACCCGCTTTGCGGCAACGTGGTGCCTTCCCGGCAAGCGATCTGTGTGCGTGCGGTGATGGTGTTCTCGCCAAGCGTGAAGCGCGTCCGTAATGTGGTCGGTTTCGCCGCACGGGCTAGCAACAGTCCACAGGCTTCGTCCACGGCGAGTCTCAAATCGGCGATGGTGTCGATCTGAAGGTCCATCCGGATGGCGAGATCGGCCGCGACGTTGCGCACGACCGGTACGAGCTCCGGCTCGGCGTCGACTGCCATCTCCACGGTCCGGTCAGCCACGATGAGGTCCCCTTCCTGCTGTTGTGCACCGTATGACGAGGGCGACGACGGTGCATCGACAAATCGAGCACAGGGGAAATCGATCCGGCGATATCACACTTCCGGGCTAACTTAGGCGCGGCTAACCTAACCGGTATGGCCAGACCACTGTCTCGCCGCGCCTTCCTCGGCGGCAGCCTCGCGCTCGGCGCGACCAGCCTGCTCGCCGCGTGCGGCGGCGAATCGAACGATCCGGGAAGCGGCTCGGGAGCTTGGTCGTTCACCGACGATACCGGCAACACCGTCAACCTCGACCGACGACCCACACGCGTCGCGGGGCTCAACGACGCCGTCGCCTCGCTGTGGAACTACGGTATCGAGCCGGTGGCCACGTTCGGCTACACCGCCCTCGCCGACGATGTCAACTTCGAGGGCAAGGACACCTCGAAGGTCACCGAGGTCGGCACCACCTACGGTCAGATCGACATCGAAGCCCTCATGGCACAGGAACCGGACGTGATCGTCACGCACGCCTACCCTGTGGACAGCGCGGGCACACTCGACCCGAAGAAGCCGCTGTACGGCTTCAACGACCTCGAACAGCAGGAGTTGGTCGGTCGGATCGCCCCCATCGTGGCCATCGCCATGGCCGGGTCCGCCACCGAGGTCGTCGACCGCACCGTCGAGTTCGCCAAGTCCCTCGGCGTCACCGACCAGGACCTCGCGAAGCCGAAGCAGGACTACGAGGCCGCTCGCGAACGGCTGCGCGCCGCCGTGTCGTCCGAACTCACGGTGATGGCGGTGGCCGCCTACCCCGGTGAAGGCGTGCACATCGCGAAGGCAGAGGACGATCCCGCCCTGCGCAGCTACACCGAGCTGGGAATGTCCTACCCGGACCCTGGTGGTTCCGAGTACTACTGGCATTCGGTGAGCTGGGAGAACATCACCGATCACCGCACCGACGTGGTGCTCTACTCGCTGCGCGCGATGGACGGCGACGCCATGCTCGAACAGCCCACCTTCGCGCAGCTTCCCGCCGCGAAGGCGAAGCAGCTGTACCCGTGGGAGTTCAGCTCCATGGACTACGTCGCCCAGGCCAAGACCATCGACAGGCTCGCGGCGAACCTGGAGAAGGCGCGAAAAGTGACGTGAGTCCGGCGTGACCGGGGCAGGACGCGTGCTCGTGCGCCCTGCCCCGACGCGTCACGACCGGCTGGGCGCCTCGGTGAGCGTGGCTTCCTCGTCCGGTGTGGGCTGCAATGCCGATTCGCCGTGGCGCAACACCTTGTCGGCCTCGGCGAGCCGGGCGCGGGCCTGTTCGCGGATCTTCGTGAGGCGCTCGACGATGTTGTTGGCCTCCGTGGTGCGACGGTCGGCTTCGGCGGTGGCTTCGTCCACGAGTTTCTTCGCCTTGGCCGTGGCTTCGTCCACCAAACGCTTGGCCTCCGCCGACGCCTCGGCGACCCGCCGCTCGGCCGCGTTCTTGCTGGCGGTCTTCTGATCGGCGATGTGTTTTTCCAGCGCGCTCTTCTCCGCCGACATCCGCGCCTGGAAGTCGCTTTCGATCCTGCGGCGCTTGCGCTCGGC
Source organism: Saccharomonospora sp. (assembly GCF_027317685.1). Taxonomy (NCBI): domain Bacteria; kingdom Bacillati; phylum Actinomycetota; class Actinomycetes; order Pseudonocardiales; family Pseudonocardiaceae; genus Saccharomonospora; species Saccharomonospora sp. The sequence continues at coordinate 531 of NZ_DAHVQP010000130.1, read as the reverse complement.
CTCGGCGTCGAGTTGTTCACGCCGCCGAGCCGCCTCCGTGGTCATCCGCTGCACCTCGGCCTTGGTGGCGGCCAGGGCCTCCTCGTGCTCCCGCTTCAGCTCCTCGGCGTGGCTGTCGAGCGTCGCCAACAGCTTCATGTAACGCTCGTGCAGCTTCTTCGACACCTCGCGGCTGTCGGCCCAGTTCTTCTCCGCGGCGGTTTCGGCGCGGGCGAGGATCTCCGCCGCCTGGGTCTCGGCGATCTCGACGGTGCGTTGCATGCGCTCGTCGAGGTCCTCGATCCGCTCCGGCGGCTTCTTCAGCTCCTCCACGCGATCCCGCAGCGCGGCGATCTCCTTGTGCGCACCTTCCAGCTCGTGCGCGACCTGGTTGGCTCTCGCCAGCGCCGTGTCCCGCTCGGTCATGAGCCGGTGTATCTGCACCTCGAGGTGATCGAGGTACTGCACCACCTGGTTGCGGTCGAAACCATGCCATCCCTGGCCGAACTCCCGTCGCAGCGGAAGCAGACCGTGATCGTGGTCGGAAGCCAT
>NZ_DAHVQP010000100.1:0-4552 GCF_027317685.1 Saccharomonospora sp. | reverse complement strand
CGGCACGTGCGCAATGCGGCCCGGTTCCGCCGCCGCCTGCTCGCCGCCGCCGTCCCCGCAGGCTGGCACAGCGTGACCATGACCGACCGTCACACGGTTCGGCACGGCATGCGGATCGTGCGCGCACGCGACCGCCGATAGCTGGGATGACACCGTACGATGCTGTTTGTCCGCATGAGTTGAGACGCCAGAAGGTCTAGAATATGGTCCGGGCCTCGGACGAGCTTACGTAAACTGGTCCTGCCACCGAGGCCAGGACCACGGTTGACGAACGCAAGAATGTCGAACGGTGCCTTTCTGATCGACGATCTTCTCGCATCGTTATCGCTTCCCGGGACACCATGATGGTCGTTCTATCGAAGGCGCTCTGGAAGCTCCGGTACTCCCGATGGGAACCACAGACCAGGTGCAAGATCAGTCGCGTCCACACCCCGGCCCGCCTTCCAAGCATGAATGGCCTCGTTGAAAAGAGGGCTGCGCTTCGCGCTCACCAACCATCCGATCGCGTCGTCATCGAGTTGGTTCGGTGCGTGTAGGGCGAGTTCAAGGTCGTCGGCGCGCGGTGGCGGGTTCTGGCGGGCCGACGCTGTGATCGCCGATTCCCACCAAGGGTTACCGAACCAATCCGAGGCATAGGAGCCTCCGCACACCGCGTAATACCTCATGGTCGCGGCCTCATCGCCACCAAAGCGGTCTTTGAGGTGTAGCGGAAGCCACGCGCCCTCATTGAGGTGCCATACCAGCTTGGTCCACGTTCCCGCGAACAGCTCGCCACAGGTGAAGGTGTTGGAACCCAGCACTATCGGCCGGTGCTTGTCCCGCAAGAGAGCGCGGACAGCGATGACATCGATTCCCTCAGGGTGTACGTGCGGTCTGATCTGACGCCAAGTCGCCACGTTGAGCCTCAGCATGTCCCGGTCCGGAATTCCGTCTCGGGCGTATGACCCACGCCGCGCGGTAGGTACAAACCCGCCACTGTGTATGTCCTCAACCACCGTGTTTCGCCAGCAAGACACGACATAACCGGTGGTCGCCAGAGCACATACCTCATCGTGATCCCGCTCCGGGTCGATGCCGAACGAACGTCTCAGACAGTCATCCATCATCTTGATCAAGCCTTGCGGATCATCGGTTGTCATTCGCCATTCCTTCGGGCATTGCATTGATTCCGTGGCCGCCGTTCCGGTTCAAGTCTTCCTCTTCGGCGGTGGTGAACTTAGAGCACAAGGCGACAAGCAACCCGGTTTCCGCGTACCATCACCGATCCCGCCCCTTACCTGATCTCACCAGGCGCGTGTGACACTTCAGCGATCGTCCTGGCGTGGACTCCATTCCTCGGCGAAGGTTTCCATCTGCTTGAGCACGAGCTGGATGGCTTCGGGTTGTGCGTCCGGCGGGTACTCATGGATCGCCAGCAGCCGCTTGATCGTGCTGCGCAGTTTCGCTCGCACGTCGTCCCGAGAGACCCAGTCGATGGTGACGTTGCGACGGAGTGCTTTCACCAGGTCCCGCGCGATGTCGGCGAGCTTTCCGTCGCCCATCTCCGTTACCGCGGACTCGTTCTGTGCGACGGCATCATAGAAGGCGAGCTCGTCCTCGCTTAAGGGCGGATCGAACTGCTGACCTCGCCGGGCATCGGCGGAGACCTCCTTGGCCATGCGCACCATCTCGGCGATGACCTCGGCCGCCGACAGGTTCTGGTTGGTGTATTTGCGCATCAGTTCCAGCAGTCGGTCGGCGAAACTCTGCTGGCGGACGATGTTGTGTTTGGTGACCTTGCGCATCTCCTGGTCGATCAGCCGCCGCAGCGCCTCGATCGCCAGGTGCGGGTTGCGGGCTTCCTGCATCTTCTTCAGGAACGCCTCGTCAAGGTGCGACAGGTCGGGCCGTGGAATCCCCGCCGCCTCGTACAGGTCGGTGACGCCACCGGCTTCGATGGCTCCGGCGGTGAGCTGCCGCAGCACGAGTTCGACGTCGGCGGGCACGGGCAGTCCCCGAGCCGCACGTTCCTCGGCGTCCCACTTGGCCATCCACACTCGGACGGCTTCGAAGTAGGCGATGTCGTCGCGGTACGGGTTCATCGCGCCGGTGCTGGCGCACAGCGCGTAGAACCGCGCTAGCTTGGCCGACGCCTTACGGAACCGCTCGTCCAGCGGTGGCTCGCCGTCCTCGACCTGGTTACCGGGGGTGGCAGGATTGCGCAGGAACTCGATGGCCCCCATAACCGCGTGCAGGAAGCTCTTCTCGCCTTTGACGGCGAGTTTGGCGCGCCAGTCGTAGCCGGCGAGGATCACGTTGCCGATGACGTCGTGCAGGTTCTTGACCTCGTCCAGCGCCCGTTCCAGGTCACGGCCCATCGGCTTGGTTTCCTGGTCACGCGTGGTGTATTCGGCCAGCGCCTTGTACAGGTTGTCGGTCAGCGGCGCATATCCGACGAGCAGACCGTCCTGCTTGTCCCGGAAGGTGCGGTTGACCCGAGCGAGGGTCTGCATGAGCTGCGCGCCCCGCATGGGTCGGTCGAGGTAGAGGGTGTGCAGCGGGGGCGAGTCGAAGCCGGTGAGCCACATCGACTGGACGATGGTGATCTCCAGCTCGTCGTCGGGATCTTTCATCCGCTGCTGGATCGCCTTGTTCTCCGACGGCCGCCGGACGTGCTTGCGGATCGGGTCGGGGTCTTTGGGTGTGCCGGTGTAGACGACCTTGAGCGTGCCCTTGTCGAGGTCGTCGCTGGCCCATTCCGGCCGCAGCTTGACGATCTCGTCGTAGAGGTTGGCGCAGATCTCCCGAGTGGCGCAGACGATCATGGCTTTGCCGGGGCCGCCGAGGAACTTGCGCATCTGCTCCCGCCGGGTTTCCCAGTGTTCGACCACGTCGGCGGCGAGTTTGCGTACTCGGTCGGGGGCGCCGTAGACGGTGTTCATCGCGGTGACGGCCTGCCGGATACGGGCCTTTTCCGCGTCATCGAGTCCGGCGGTGGCCTCGTCGGCGCGTTCGTCGATGAGCTCCGGGTCGATGTCGTCGGGGAGCTTGACCGGGATCAGTCGGCTCTCGTAGAACACCGGGACGGTGGCACCGTCCTCGACGGCGCGGGTGAGGTCGTAGATGTCGATGTAGGGGCCGAACACCTTGCGGGTGTCGCGGTCGGCTTCCGAGATGGGAGTGCCGGTGAACGCGATGAGCGTGGCGTGGGGCAGGGCGTCGCGCAGGTGGCGGGCGTAGCCGTCGAGGCTGTCGTAGTGGCTACGGTGGGCCTCGTCGACGATCACGATGATGTTGCGCCGATCGGACAGCAGCGGGTGTGTTCGCCCCGATTCCCGTTCGTCCTTGGTCCTGCCGAACTTCTGCAGCGTGGTGAAGATGATGCCGCCGGTGTTGCGGTTGGACAGTTCGGCGCGCAGTTCTTCCCGGCTCCCCACTTGGAGGGGTTTTTCGTTGAGAAGTTCGCTGGCCTGAAAGGTGCCGTAGAGCTGGTCGTCGAGGTCGGTGCGGTCGGTGATAACGATGATCGTCGGGTTGCCGAGCGCGGGGTGTCGCTGGAGCTGGTGGGCGTACAGCTCCATCTCCATGGATTTGCCGGAGCCTTGGGTATGCCAGACGACGCCGGCCAGGCCGTGGCCGCGCACGGCTTCGACGGTCTTGTCGACGGCCTTGGTGACCGCGAAGTACTGGTGGGCCTTGGCGATCCGCTTGACCAACCCACCCGGTGTCTGCGCGAAGGCGACGTGGCCGTGCAGCAAATCGAGCATGCGTGGCTGGTTGAACAGCCCGTGCAGCACGAGGTTGAGCGCGTAGTCGTCGGTGGTGGGTTTGCCTTCGTCGTCGACGTTCCACGGCGCGTAGTGCTCGAATCCGGTGAAGGCGGTGCCGTAGCGGGCGGTGATGCCGTCGGAGACGACGCACACCATGTTGAACCGGAACGCCATCGGCAGTTCGCGCACGTAGGTTTGAAGCTGCGCGTGTGCGCCGCGGAGGTCGGCGTGTTCGTCACCGGCGCGCTTCAGTTCGATCAGGCCGAGCGGCATGCCGTTGACGTAGAGCACCACGTCGAAGCGCCGTTTGGCCTCGCCTTCGACCACGGTGACCTGGTTGACGGCCAACCAGTCGTTGTCGGCCGGGTCGTCGCCGAGCAGTCGGACGGTCGGGTTGTGTTCCGCGCCGTAGGCATCGGTGTAGACGATGCTGCGCAGGCCCTTGGTGAGGTAGCCGTGGACGCGATGGTTCTCCGCCAGCGCGTCGCGCGAGGTGGGGGTGGTGACCTGGTTCAGTACTTCGTCGACCTGCGCTTCGGGCAGCTCCGGGTTCAGCCGGGCAATGGCGTCACGCAAGCGACCCCGCAGTACGAGGTCCTGCCACGACTCCCGCTCCCCCGACCCCGGCGCGATCCGCTTACCTTCGGTCGTATGCCAGGCGAGCTCACCGAGCGTGTCGAGCGCTAAGTGCTCCCACTCGGCCTCGGAATAGTCGCGGATCACGTCGCGTCCTCCACCATCTTCTCGGCATCCCGCACACGAAGCTCGCCGGACATCAGCTTGGGCAGGAGGGTGTCGCGGAG
>NZ_DAHVQP010000084.1:0-3499 GCF_027317685.1 Saccharomonospora sp. | reverse complement strand
GACTGCTGCGCCGGCGGCCCGATCTCGTCCGGCTCGTTCACCGGTGAGCTCGGCACCGTACGACCACTGTAGTAGCCGAGCACGTGTGTCGGCCTACCACTAGTGCGGATCGGTACCACATCGAGAAGTCCCTCGGAACCCACAGGCATTCGCGAGGGACCCGCTCACAGTCGACTTGTTGCTGGTTACTGACGTAAGGGACAACGAGCGGACCCGTATCCAAATTCCGGCGGTATGCCGTGTCCGCTCAGCGCGAACACGGATTTCGTGGCCTACCGGGCCGGGCATTGCCGCTACGGCCTCCCCGCACGCGGCCCCTGGGGGTGAAACCAGTCCAACGGGGGTTCTTGTTCCCCGAGTCCACTCGGTTGGAGCAACGGAGGGAAGAGCGTGAACCGCGAACGGCACAACCAGTGATCCTCGACACATTCGGCGTGTCGAAAGGGTTGCCGCGGTGAGCCCGGTCATAGGCCGTTCCAGGTGGCTCTCAACGTGTCCGCCAGCGCGCCGGGCGTCCCGGGCAGGCGGTGCACGCGGTCCGCGCCGTCGAGGAACACCAGTATCCGGCCGAGCCCGGACACGTCGATCGCCGTCCGCGGCTTGCTCCTCCGGCGGGTGCCGTCGGAGGTGACCGCGCCGTACAACTGGTGTGCCGCGTCACGCGGCGCGCTCAGCTGGGCCCGCAGTTCGTCGGCCGCGCCGGGATGGGCGAGCGGGTCGGTGTTCGCCATGTCACCGCTGTCCCGGTTCTCGACGTCGCCCCGCGGCACCACCAGGGGACGCACGGACGCGGGAGGGGTTCGCGGCAGGGTGGTCACGAACTCCTCCACCAGATAGCGCGGGTCCACCGGTCGCAGGGCCACGACGTCGCCTCGCACCGAGAGGACCACCGCCTCACCAGCACGTTCCGCCACCAGGTGTGCGCTGTCGTGTGCCGGGTCGGCGAAGGAGCTCCAGCAGTACAACTCGCGTCCGGGTTCGGCGAGTGTGTGAAGCGTGTCGCGGAACTCCGGGGTGAGGACCTCTCCGGTGGCCAGTCCCAGTTCGGCGAGCAGTTGCAGGCATCGCCGGGTGAGCTCTGCTCTTCTGTCCTGTGGCACGTAGAGGCCCAGCGACCCGAGCACCGGGTGCGGGTCGCCGAGCCGTTCGAGGGTCCAGGTGTGCAGCAGAGCCACTCGCGGAACGTCCACGGGGCGTCTGAGTACGGGCACGGTCACCTACCCGCCGATGGTCGGTGGGGCGATCAGGTGCCCGGTCTCGGGGTCGCGCAGCTTCTCGCCCTCCTCGTCGACGAGAGAGAACACCTCGTCGGTCGCCTGCACGTAGTTGCGTTGGTGTTCGTTGTCCTCGCTGCCCTGGCCGCCACGGCCGGCACCGCCCATGGCGCCCATCGGCATCGCGCCGGGGCGAGCTCCCGCGCCCGCGGCTCCACCGGGCTGTGCCGTGGGTTGCGCGCCCGCGTTGGCGCCCGGCCCGAACGGTGCCGCGCCGGTTCCCCGGCCCGGTCCGGCCGCACCACCGCCGACCCCACCGGCTCCACCAACGCCACCGGCGCCACCGCCCGGCACCCCGGCACCGCCGCCGACCGGCCCGAAACCGCCGCCGGGGACGGAACCGCCCGTCGGTCCGAAGCCGCCTCCCGGGCCGAAGCCACCGGAAGCGCCCGGCCCACCGCCGAATGAGCCCGGTTGTCCCGGCCCGAAGGCGGGAGGCTGGTAGGCACCGGGCCGGAGTCCGGACGGGGTGTCGGTCGGCGGCTGGAAACCCGACAGCGACGTGTTCGACCCACCGGACGGCGACGGGGTGGGTGTCCAGTTGCCACCACCGGCCGAGCCCGACACCGAGTTCGGCCCCGACACAGAGGGCGGTGTGGAGATTCCGCCGCCACCTGCTCCCACACCACCGGATAATCCGGAACCGCCCACTCCTTGCGCGGCCGCGTGCGCACCACCGGATTCGTTGAACGTGATCGTGCCCGTGCCGTTGCTCTTACCGGCCGAGTCGTCCTTGTCGATGTTCAAGTCGACGTCGAACTTGTCGTCGATCTGCCCGTAGTCGATGCGTGCCTGTTGCGACATCGACTGCGTGTTCTGTTCGTAGTTCTCGTAGATCCGCCGATTCTGCTCTTCGAGATGTTTGAACTCGTTGATGGCGTCCTCGGTGTCGGTGTCCCACGGAGTGATCCAGTCGTAGGCGTTGCGGGACGGAGGCTCATCGGGCATCGGCATCAGCGAGGCCTTGAGCTGGTCGAAGGCGGAGGCACTGTCACCCAACGCCCGCGCGTTGCCCTCATAGGTGTTCGAAGCCTCGTACGTCGCCTCGATGGCGGGCTTGATCCTGGCTTGCGCGGCCTCGGCACCACCACCGGTCCACGCGCTCTCCAACACGGTCAACGCCCGACGACCACGGTCACTGATCTCGATGTGGCTTTCGGCCAACTGCTGCGCGACCTGGACACCGCTTTCCCATCCGGTCGAGTTACCGGCCTTGACCTGGCGCACAAGCTCGGGCAACGGCATGGCTATCCCAAAAAATTCGTACGTCTTAGTGAGAACGTCAGAACTCCCCATCACCGGCCCGCACGCTCCTTCAGGTTCTCCACCAACAACTCGGCCATCTTTTGGACAGGCTCACACTTGTCTCCCTTGCCCATCCTGTCCCGACTCAGCGTGACTCCGACCGAAATCGTGTATTCATCAGCCAATCCCACAGCCATATGGCATGAGGTATACGGGCTCTCGTCTGCTGAACTAACTACAGCCGGAAAACCATGAAACTCCGGCATCTCTCGCCAGATACCTGCCTGCGGCTTTGTGCTTTGGTAATAACCGCTCAAGCCCTGCCTGGTTTCCGTGCCTAAATAGACAGAGAACCCTGCTCCCGACTTCGGATCCTGCCAGTCACAGGATGGCCCGGTCTTCAAGTCATTGCGCTGCCCCTCAGGAGCGTCATCGCCTAACATCTCTTCCACTTGATCACGCGTGAGAACCTCACAAGGATCAATCGCAAGCACCGATTCCGGCAACGGATCACTCACCGCCGGAGCACCACTATGCGGCAACTGACCCCCAGGTAACTGACTCTCACTCGACGACGAACTCACCGGCTGCGAAACATCGGAGCTCGGGGAAACGGGAGACGCTACGCCATCCGACGTACCCGAACACCCAGCGACCAACAACACAACCACGCCAACCAGCACGGCGCCTCTACCCCGACTCATCTGAAGAAGCCCCTGCCCCCACTAAAACCAGAGCCTCCCATCACCGGCCCGCACGCTCCTTCAAGTTCTCCACCAACAGCTCGGCCATGTCCTGAGCCATGTCACATGGGCTAATCTCGCCATCCTTAGATCGACTCGGATTCGCATGTACGTCTACCGTGATCTCGTCAGACAAACCGACCGCAACCGTGCAGGACACCTGGTCCTTGTACTTCTGGAATGCGACAGCTGGAAAACCACCGATCGGCGGCAACTCATGCCACACCTCTACCTGTG
>NZ_DAHVQP010000083.1:0-70416 GCF_027317685.1 Saccharomonospora sp. | reverse complement strand
CTGGGATCGAACCAGTGACCTCTACCGTGTCAAGGTAGCGCTCTCCCGCTGAGCTAATCGCGCGAGGCGGAGACGGGAATCGAACCCGTGTACAGGGCTTTGCAGGCCCTTGCCTAAACCACTCGGCCACTCCGCCGTGTGCGTGGATCGAGTGGAACTCGACCCAACTGCGGAATGCCGCCGCAGTCGAGCGGACGACGGGATTCGAACCCGCGACCCTCACCTTGGCAAGGTGATGCGCTACCAGCTGCGCTACGTCCGCAATCTGTGACTCCGGACCGCTCGAACTGTCGGTTGGTGATCCGTCGTCGTGTGGGAAAAACTGTATCGGATGCCCTCCGGGTCGTTTACACGGGGGGTGCGCATACTCCTGCCCGAGGCCATGATCAGCCCAAATCGTGGGGAATGAGCCGGGTGAGGGCATCGTCGACGTCGACCCACAGGTGTTCGTTGCCCGGCAGCGCGACGTCGTAGGTCTGGTCGAGGAAGTCGGCCAGCTCCTGCGCGGAGGCCTCGAACATCGCGTGTCCCGAAGGCGAGCTCAGTTCCACGAAGACCGAGTCGGGGTCCTCCATCGACGGCCGGATGCGGACATCGCCGTCGCCCGCTTCGCCGAGCAGTCCGTCGGCCAGCAGGTCGCGGGCGAAGACCCATTCGACCCAACCTGCGCGTCCGGTTCGGAATGCCGCGACGACCGCGTACGGGTCGCGGGTGTCGTACCGCAGTTCGACCTTCACCGGAACTGGAGGCGTTCGCGGTGCCAGGAGGTCGAAGACCGCCGTGGACCGGAGCGTCACGTGATCGTTTCGCATGGTCGTTACCCTTCTGCTCCCTTCCGGCCGGTGCCGGCCGTGTCTCTACGTGAGACGCATTCCGGCGTCAATTCGGCTCCTTGTGGACCGAACATCACCCGTTTGTGCGTGTCGTGCCGTTGGGCTCTGGTACATCCTGCTCGGGTCAACGAACGAAAGGACAGATAAGTCGCGCGAATGTTGCAGCAGACACGCGACCCGTCGGGATCGTCCGCGGGCCTCGCCCGCTCCTCTCGTCGGGTTGTCACCTGCGGAAACGTCGGGGCCTTGCCTCTTGGGTCGGCCCCTTCCCTTGTGAAGGGGACCCCGCCTTTCGGGTGCCGATCAGCCTCCGCTACAGTGGTTCCCACATCGAGAGGGGCGATTAGCTCAGCGGGAGAGCGCTTCGTTCACACCGAAGAGGTCACTGGTTCGATCCCAGTATCGCCCACCACGACATTCAGTTGTTTTTCTTTGACAGGCCCGGTTTTCCGGGTCTGTCTCCATGTTCCCTCGGTCATTTTTTCCAACCAGCCACGATGGGGCACACACCCCGGCACGAGTGAACGCGATGAATGTGTTGTGTCGCCGACTTTGTCGGCGTGGCCTGCTGTTGCCCCGTGACCGGGCGGCCCGAGGGTTGCGGCTTCTCCCACCAAGGGGGTGTCCGCTGTCTCGTCGAGACGAGGGGTGTTTCGTTTTGACGTTTGCCACGCAAGCCTCGAGGGTATCTGGCATTCGGTGGCCTGAGTCTCCTCGAGAATGCGCTTTCTTCAGAGTAGCGGCCACCTCGGCGGCTGTGGCAAGCCTGTAACCGCGCCCACTGTGTGTCCGATAACACAGTTCGGCTCGTTCGGCGTGGTTTCCGACGGGATGGCCCGTGTGGCGACCTTGTCCGCCCCGGGGCGGGGACCACGAGCTCGGCGATTAGCATCGAGCTTGCAGTCAGTCCATGTCTCAAGGGAGTTCCCCGTGTCACAGTCGTCGTCCGCCGCAGCCTCGTCGTCAGCCACGCGCGTGCTGGTGCGAGCAGGCACTACGGTGGGTGCCGCGGTGCGTGAGGCGGGTTATCCGAGCAAGGGCGCTGAGGCGATCGTCGTCGTGCGTGACCCCGAGGGAACTCTGCGTGACCTCGCGTGGGTGCCGGACGCCGACGTCGAGGTGGAGCCGGTGGCGGCCGACAGTGAGGACGGACGCAGTGTGATCCGGCACTCCGCCGCGCACGTACTCGCTCAAGCCGTGCAGCAGCAGTTCCCCGAGGCCAAGCTGGGCATCGGGCCGCCGATCAAGGACGGGTTCTACTACGACTTCGCCGTCGATCGTCCCTTCACGCCGGAGGACCTGCAGGCGCTGGAGAAGCGCATGAAGCAGATCATCAAGGGGGCGCAGCAGTTCTCCCGCCGCGTCGTCGAGTCGGTGGAAGCGGCGAAGACGGAATTGGCCGACGAACCGTTCAAGCTCGAACTGGTGGACCTCAAGTCCGAGCAAGGCGCCGACGCGGTGGACACCTCCGAGGTCATGGAGGTCGGCGCCGGTGAGCTGACCATCTACGACAACCTGGACCCTCGCACCAAGGAGCGGGTCTGGAGCGACCTGTGCCGCGGTCCGCACGTGCCCACCACCAAGTACATCCCCGCGTTCAAGCTCACCCGCGTGGCCGCGGCGTACTGGCGTGGGGACGAGAGGAACCAGCAGCTCCAACGCATCTACGGCACAGCGTGGGAATCGCAGGAGGCGCAGGACGCCTACCTGGAGATGCTGGCGGAGGCTGAACGGCGCGATCACCGCAAGCTGGGCGCGGAGTTGGATCTGTTCTCCTTCCCCGAGGAGATCGGGTCGGGGCTGCCCGTGTTCCACCCCAAGGGTGGCGTGGTGCGCAAGGAGCTGGAGGACTACTCACGGCGGCGCCACAAGGAAGCCGGGTACGAGTTCGTCAACACGCCCCACATCACCAAGGGGCAGTTGTTCGAGACCTCCGGACATCTGCACTGGTACCGCGAGGGCATGTACCCCGGTATGCACCTCGACGCCGAGTACGACGACGACGGCACCGTGCGTAAGCCCGGTCAGGATTACTTCCTGAAGCCGATGAACTGCCCCATGCACAACCTCATCTACCGTTCGCGTGGGCGTAGCTACCGAGAGTTGCCGTTGCGGTTGTTCGAGTTCGGAACCGTGTACCGCTACGAGAAGTCCGGAGTCGTGCACGGTCTCACGCGGGCGAGGGGCTTCACCCAGGACGATGCGCACATCTACTGCACCGTCGACCAGATGCACGACGAGATCAAGTCACTGCTGCAGTTCGTGCTCGACCTGCTACGCGACTACGGTCTCGACGACTTCTACCTCGAACTGTCCACACGCGATCCGGAGAAATCCATCGGTAGCGACGAGGACTGGGAACGCGCCACCAACGCGCTGCGTTCGGCCGCCGATGCCAGTGGACTGGACCTCGTGCTCGACCCGGGCGGCGCGGCGTTCTACGCGCCGAAGATCAGTGTTCAGGCCAAGGACGCCATCGGTCGCAGCTGGCAGATGTCGACCATTCAGGTCGACCTGATGGAGCCGGAGCTCTTCGGACTGGAGTATCAGGCGAGCGACGGGTCGAAGCAGCAGCCGGTGATGATTCACCGGGCGCTATTCGGGTCCATCGAGCGTTTCTTCGGCGTGCTCACCGAGCACTACGCGGGTGCGTTCCCGGCGTGGTTGGCGCCGGTGCAGGTGGTGGGCATCCCGATCGCCGACGCCCATGTCGAGCACCTGCGAGGTGTCGAGAAGGCGCTGCGGGACAGGGGTATCCGGGTCGAATTGGACACCAGCGACGACCGGATGCAGAAGAAGATCCGCACCCACACCACGCAGAAGGTGCCGTTCCTGTTGCTCGCCGGCGGCAGGGACGTGGAGGCGGGCGCCGTGTCGTTCCGGTTCCGCGACGGCAGTCAGATCAACGGCGTTCCCGTGGCGACGGCTGTCGACGCCGTGGCCGACTGGGTGAAGCGTCGTGAGAACGCGTCCCCGACGGCGGAGAACCTGGGGGCGTTCATTGGTCGGTGACGGCGAGCACGGTGACGGCTCGCAACGAGAGTTCGTCGAGCAGGACGGTGCCGGGGTCCCCGATCAACTGCAACGACTCTGGACCCCGCATCGGCTTGCCTACATCCAAGGGGAGAACAAGCCCGAGGGTGACGATCCCGGCGGGTGTCCGTTCTGTCGTCTTGTCGACATGGACGACGAAACGGCGCTGATCCTGTCCCGGGGCGAGACCGTGTTCGCGGTGCTGAACCTTTATCCGTACAACCCCGGACATCTGATGGTGATGCCGTACCGGCACGTGGCCGACTACACCGATCTCACGAGTGAGGAGACGGTGGAGTTGGCCGAATTCACCCAGCACGCGATGCGCGTGATCAGAACGGTGTCCGGCGCACACGGATTCAACATCGGGTTGAACCAGGGGGTGGCCGCAGGGGCGGGAATCGCCGCCCACCTGCACCAGCACGTGGTGCCGAGGTGGGGCGGCGATTCCAACTTCATGCCGGTCATCGGCCACACGAAGGTGCTTCCACAGTTGCTCGGGGAGACCCGGAAGCTGCTCGCGGACGCTTGGTGAGAGACCGGGCGTCCTATGACGTCCTACGTGAGCCCGTCTCAGTTCTGACGAAGAGCCTCGATGTCGAGTTCGATCGTGATCTTCTCGCCGACGACCGCGCTCGGGACGTTCTCACCCACGCCGAAGTCGCTGCGGTTGATCTCGGTGCGAGCGGACACGCCGAGTACCTTGCTGCCCTCGGTCTGGCCGTCACCGAAGCCGCCCAGTTCCGCGGTCAGGGTGACGGGCTTGGTGACGCCGTGCAGCGTGAGCTCACCGTCGATGAGGTAGTCGTCGACGTCGGCGCGGATGCCGGTGGAGCGGAAGCTCAGCGTGGGGTACTTCTCGACGTCGAGGAAGTCGGAGCCACGGACGTGCTCGTCGCGCTGCGCGTTGGTGGTGTCGATGCTCGCGGCCTTGATGGTGGCCGTCACGGAGGAGTCGAGGATGTTCTCGGCGGTCTTGATCTCGCCCTCGACCTCGGTGAACTTGCCGCGGATCTTGGACACGCCGAGGTGGCGCACGATGAAGCCCACGTTGGAGTGTACCGAGTCGATGGTCCAGGTGCCCGTCAGGTAGCCGGGAACGGCGGTCGTGGTGCTGGTCATGAAGATCCTCCCTGAAGATTTCCGAAAGATTTCGAAGACTGTTGTGGAAAAAGGGCCAGGAACCGGCCTCTACTTACGAGACTAGGCGACTGATGGTTGAGCTCTCAACCATGTTCGATGAGATGTGCGCTACACCTGATTGAGTGCTCAACTACGATTCTGGCAGGGGCTACCATGGGGCTATGTCCACACCTCGATGGCTCACAGATGAGGAGCAACGCGTCTGGCGTGACTTCTCGGCGGCCATCGACATGCTCCGGGGGCATCTCGAAGCCCGGCTCCAGCGGGACGCGGGTATGCCCACCACCTACTACGCCGTCCTCGTGGCCCTGTCGGAGGCTCCCGGCCACGAGCTGAGGATGAGTGATCTCGCCACGGCCACCCGGTCGTCGCGCAGCAGGCTTTCGCACGCGGTCGCGCGGATGGAGAGCAAGGGGTGGATTCGCCGGACAGCCTGTCCCACGGACAAGCGAGGCGCGTTCGCTCGCCTCACCGAGGCCGGCTTGGAGGCGATCCGTGCGGCGGCCCCCGGGCACGTCGAGGCCGTGCGAGAGGGGCTGTTCGACGTCCTTACCCCCGAGCAGGTCCGCGAGCTGGGGGCGATCAGCGCCGCGATCATCGATCGACTGGCGCCGGAGTGCGCCCAGGCGGCGGCAAACGAGTCCGAAGGTGACTCGGCGGACCCGGCTGGTACCGGCGATTCCCGCCTGTCCGAGTCGGCCTAGCCTGTCGTCGGTGACACGCTGGAAGGGGCACAGGGCGTGGATGACGCGGTTGCTCGATAGGGTTTGTCATGCCGAGTCGATCCGAACTCGTCAGTCAGCACCCGTAGGATGAGATGCTCAACATCTTCGCCCGTGCCTCTGTGTCCCGCGTCACCGACCCGATCGGTGCCACGCTGGTACGCGCTGGTCTGACTCCGAACGCGATGACCCTCATCGGCACCGCGGGTGCCACCGGGGGAGCGCTCGCGTTCTTCCCCACCGACATGCTGCTCGTCGGCACGTTCGTCGTGTGGGGTTTCGTGATGCTGGATCTCCTCGATGGCGCGATGGCGCGGGTACAGGGAAGTACTCCGTTCGGGGCTGTACTCGACGCCACGTGCGACCGCCTCGTCGACGGCGCGTTGTTCGCCGCCATCGCCTGGTGGGGATTCGCCGTCGCCGACAACCCACGTGTCGGCGCGGCCGCCCTGCTGTGCCTTGTGCTCGCGCAGGTCATCTCCTACGTCAAGGCGAGGGCGGAAGCGTCCGGCTTCGGGGACGCCGCCAACGGCGGGCTCATCGAACGCGCGGAACGGCTGATCATCGCGCTGGTCGGTACCGGACTGGCGGGGCTGGGTCTGCCGTACGCGGTCGAGGTGTCGCAGTGGTTGTTGGCCGGACTCTCGGTGATCACCTTGGTGCAACGCATCACGGCGGTGGCGAAGGCGGCGGGAAAGGCGCGACTGTGAGCAGGCAGAGGCTCGCGGAGTGGGGGTATGCCGCGGGGTGGCGTGTGGTGCCGAAGTTGCCCCGATCACTGGTCAACACGCTGTTCGCGATGGGCGCCGACATCGCCGCCCGTCGTAACCGAGGCGGAGCCGCCCGACTACGACACAACCTCGCCAGAGTGGTTCCGCAGGCGGGGCCGGTGGAGCTCGACGACCTCACCCGGCGTGCCATGCGTTCGTACGCGCGGTACTGGCAGGAGGCGTTCTGCCTGCCGTCCATGGACATCGACGAAGTGCGCAGCCGCGTCGACCTCACCGGTATCGAGTATCTCGACGCCGCGTTGGAAGAGGGCAACGGCGCGGTGTTGGCGTTGCCCCACACCGGCAACTGGGACGTCGCGGGGGTGTGGCTGGTCGCGCATTTCGGCAATTTCACCACCGTGGTGGAGCGGCTCCGGCCCGAATCGCTGTACGAGCGGTTCGTCGCCTACCGCGAGTCGCTCGGTTTCGAGGTGGTGCCTGCCGACGGCAGTGTGTCGTTCCGCACGCTGTTGCGACGCCTGCGGGAGAACAAGGTGGTGTGCCTCGTCGGCGACCGCGACCTGAACGGGTCAGGTGTGCCCGTCACGTTCTTCGGTGAGAAAGCACGGTTCCCCGCCGGGCCGGCGCGACTGGCGCTCAGCACAGGCGCCGCTCTGCTGCCCGTGGGCTCCTGGTTCACCGACGGTGGTTGGGCGGTGAGGGTCCATCCCCGGATCCGGGTCAGTAGCCGCGAAGAGGTGCCCGCCGCCACCCAGGCGCTCGCCGACATCTTCGCCGGCGACATCGCCGCGCACCCCACCGACTGGCACATGTTGCAGCCGTTCTGGACCGCGGACAGGGAACCCGACAGCGGTGCCGACGACGTCGGGGACGTGGCCGCGGACGAACGGAGGGCGTCGTGAGGATCGGCATCGTGTGCCCGTACTCGTTCGATGTCCCCGGCGGGGTGCAGGGGCACGTGGTGGACCTCGCCAAAGCGCTCCGGGCGCTCGGGCACACCGTGTCGGTTCTCGCGCCCGGTGACGACGAGGCCTCCCACCTGCCCGGATTCGTTCAGCCCGCGGGGCGGTCGCTCGGCATTCCGTACAACGGCTCGGTGGCCCGGCTGCAGTTCGGGCCGGTCTCGTACGCGCGGGTGCGGCGATGGCTGCGGGACCACGACTTCGACGTGCTGCACCTGCACGAGCCCACGGCGCCGAGTCTGTCGCTGCTCGCGTTGACGGTCGCCGAAGGGCCCATCGTCGCGACTTTCCACACTTCGACGCCGCGTTCGCGCACGTTGGCCGCGTTCGAGCCGGTGCTGCGTCCGCTGCTGGAGAAGATCACCGCGCGGATCGCCGTGTCGGCACTGGCGCGTCGGGTGCAGGTGGAACACCTCGGTGGTGATGCCGTGGAGATACCCAACGGTGTGGACGCGGCGTTCTTCGCCGGTGCCGAACCGTTGGACGGTTATCCACGGGAAGGCGGCACGATCGGGTTCGTTGGCCGCTACACCGAGCCGCGTAAGGGCATGGGCGTGCTGTTGGACGCCCTACGGCTGTTGGCGCCCGAGTCGCCGTCGTTACGACTGCTCGTCGTCGGTAGGGGAGAGGTCGAGACACTGCACCGGCAGGCCGGTCCCGAACTGGTGCCTCGACTCGACGTGCTCGGCCAGGTGGACGACGAGACCAAGGCACGGGCGTTGCGCAGTGTGGACGTCTACTGTGCGCCGAACCTGGGGGGAGAGAGTTTCGGGATGATCCTCACCGAGGCGATGGCGGCGGGAACCCCCGTGGTGGCCAGCGCTCTCGACTCGTTCCGTCGGGTGCTCGACGACGGCCGGGCCGGGATGCTCGTCCCCACCGGGGACGCCGAGGCGCTCGCGGTGGCGCTGCAGGAGTTGCTCGCCGATCCTGCACGACGGGCCAGGCTGTCGGAGGCCGCGACCCGGCGGGTCGCTCGGTACGACTGGGGCACCGTGGTCCGGCAGGTGCTGCGGGTATACGAGACCGCGATCGCGGCTGACCCCCGCAAGGTCGCTGCCGACGCCGCCGTAGCGCGATGACCACCCTGCTGGCGTTCGTCGTAGCGCTGGTGGTGGCGTTCGGGCTTTGGCTGGTGGCGACGGCGAACCGGCTCGACAGGCTGCACGTGCGCATGGACGCCGGGTGGGCCGCGCTCGACGCGGCACTCGCGCGCAGGGCCGTGGTGGCCAGGACGGTCGCGGCGAGTGCTCTGTCATCCCACGAGGCGGAGGCGTTGCGTACCGCGGCCGATGAGGCCGAGGCGGCACCCAGGCCCGAACGAGAGTCGGCGGAGAACGAGCTCACCCGTCGGCTCGCCCAGGTCGATCGGTCGCGGCTGCCCGTCGGGCTCGCCGAGGAGCTCGCCGACGCCGAACAGCGAGTGGTGATCGCCCGCCGGGTCTACAACGACGCGGTCCGGGACGCGTTGGCGTTGCGGCGCCGTCTTCGGGTGCGGTACTTCCGCCTCGCGGGAACGGCACCTTGGCCGGAGTACTTCGAGATCGCCGAGCCGGATCTGGTGCTCCCGACCGAGGACTGAAGTCCGCCCGGACCAGGGATGCGCTTCTCGACCGGATGAAAGTGGACTGCTGAAATAGTCGAATAATGGCTGCTTTCAGCAGGCCACGTTCGGCATACGCTGGAATCGTCAGTTCTTCGCTCCCCGAGATCTCTCTGTGAAAGGCTTTGCTGTGTCGAACACCCAGTCCAGCACCTTTGTCGAACCGCAGGACGGCACCGCGCGGGTGAGGCGCGGCGTGGCGGAGACGCTCAAGGGCGGTGTGATCATGGATGTCGTCACACCCGAGCAGGCCAAGATCGCCGAAGACGCCGGTGCTGTCGCCGTGATGGCCCTGGAGCGGGTTCCCGCCGATATCCGCGCTCAGGGTGGCGTGGCTCGCATGAGCGACCCCGACCTCATCGAGGGCATCATCTCGGCGGTGTCGATTCCGGTCATGGCGAAGGCCCGCATCGGTCATTTCGTCGAGGCGCAGGTGCTCCAGTCACTCGGCGTGGACTACATCGACGAGTCCGAGGTGCTCACACCCGCCGACTACGCCAACCACATCGACAAGCGGGCCTTCACCGTGCCGTTCGTGTGTGGGGCCACGAACCTGGGTGAGGCGCTACGCCGCATCGCCGAGGGCGCCGCGTTGATCCGTTCGAAGGGCGAGGCCGGTACGGGCGACGTGTCGAACGCGACCACGCACATACGCCGGATCCGCACCGAGATCCGCAGGCTGGCGGCCCTGCCGAAGGACGAATTGTACGTGGCGGCCAAGGAGCTGCAGGCCCCGTACGAGCTGGTCGAGGAGGTCGCCGAGACCGGCAAGCTGCCCGTGACGCTGTTCACCGCCGGCGGTATCGCCACGCCCGCCGACGCGGCCATGATGATGCAGCTCGGCGCCGAGGGTGTGTTCGTCGGCTCGGGCATTTTCAAGTCGGGCGACCCCGCCAAGCGGGCCGAGGCCATCGTCAAGGCCACGGCGTCCTACGACGATCCGGACGTCATCGCCAAGGTGTCGCGGGGGCTCGGTGAGGCGATGGTGGGGCTCAACGTCGACGACGTGCCCGTTCCGCACCGGCTCGCGGAACGTGGCTGGTGAGGCCTTCCGACAACTGCTGATCTCCACCTCGGGTGGGTGGAGGTGGCCCCGGTCTTTAGACGTGCTCCGAGACGAGCACGGCCATCGTGCCCGGTTCCAGCGCCTTGAACACGTGGGCGAGGTCGCCGGGGTAGGCGATGTAGTCGCCGGGGCCCAGCTCCACCGGGTCGTCGAGCAGCCCCACCAGGGCGCGACCCACGCAAAGCACGACGTGTTCGACGATGCCCGGCATGTGGGGTTCCGATTCCCTCGGCCGATCGGGCTCGGCTTGGATGAGGTAGAGGTCCCGGCGGGCTCCGGGGGGACACGGGGACAGCAGCGTGGCGACGTAGTCGGCGCGTTCGGCGGAGAATCGAGGGCCCTCGCCCGCCCGTACCACCTGCACCGGGGGTTTGGCCGGTTGCACGAGCTGGCTGAACGAGACCCCGAGGGCGGTGCTCAGCGCCCAGAGCGTCTCGACGCTCGGATTGCCCGATCCCGACTCGAGTTGCGAGAGCGTCGATTTGGCGATGCCGGCTCTACGGGCCAGTTCCGCGAGTGACAGTCCCGCTTTGCGGCGTTCTCGTTGCAGTGAGGCCGCGATGGCCGCGAGTGGGGCGCCGGTGTCGGCGGGGTCGGGAGTGCCGGAAGTGTTGCCGTTGTCCCTGGTCTCCGTCATGTTGTTCGCTCCACAAGTCCACTCGTTCGGCTTGACGAACACTCGGACGCGTGTCCAGTATGAAAGACGATGCGTTCGATATGGCGAACCCTAGACCGTGATCTCGCGCGGAACATCGCATTGGTGTGTTTCGCCGACGGCATCGTCGGCCTGTCCTTCGGCGCGATCACCGTCAGCTCCGGCCTGCCGTTGTGGGCTCCCATGCTGCTGTCGGTGGTCGTGTTCGCCGGGGCCGCGCAGTTCATGTTCGTCGGTCTCGTGGCCTCCGGTGGGAATCCGATCGCGGCCGTCATCGCGGGGCTGCTCATCAACGCCCGCCACGTCCCGTTCGGGTTCGCCATCGGCGACGTGCTCGGCAAGCGCTGGCCGACTCGCCTGCTCGGCACGCACATGATGATCGACGAGACGGTCGCGTTCGCTCTCGCCCAGCGCGATCTCACCCGCCGTAAGGCCGCCTATTGGGCCTGCGGCATCGGGCTGTTCACCATGTGGAACATCGGTGTGGTCCTCGGCGCGTTCCTCGGAACCGCGGTCACCGACACCGACGTGTTCGGTCTCGACGCCGCATTCCCAGCGGTCCTGCTCGCGCTCGTGTTGCCGTCGCTGCGGGACGCGGACACACGTCGAGCCGTGCTGATCGGAGTGGCCGTGGCGCTGGCCGCCGCGCCGTTCGTCCCGGCGGGTCTGCCCGTGCTGCTCGCCCTGGTGGGCGTGCTGGTGCTGTTGCGCCGCGACGGTTCCGATGACTCCGGTAGGCCCGCAGCCTCCGGCGAGTCCGTATCGTCCGCCGGAACAACCGAGACCTCCTCCGCGACGCTTTCCGAGACATCCGAGAAATCTTCCGAGGCATCTCGAGCCTCCGGAACGGACCGAGCAGGAAAGGACACGGCGGCGTGCTGAGTCCCGTCGGACTTGTCGTGGCGGCCGTGGCGCTCGGCGCGGGCACGTTCGCGTTCCGCGTCGCGGGACCGGTGTTGCGCTCCCGGATACAGCTGTCACCCAGGGTGGAGAAGTCTTTCGCAGTGTCGGCGGTGGTGCTCCTCGCCGCGCTCGTCGCCACGTCGTCGCTGCTGGAGGGTGCCGAGTTCGCGGGTTGGGCCCGGCCCGCCGGTGTTGCGGTCGGTGGTGTGCTGGCCTGGAAGAAAGCGCCGTTCGTCGTCGTTGTGCTGGCAGCGGGGGCGACAGCGGCGGGACTGCGCTTGCTGGGTGTGCCCTGACCGTTCGCGTTCCCGCGGTCACCACTAGTCTTGACCAGCAGTGATCGCGGGGCGACGTGCGCGCCCTGGCAGCTGTCAGCCGGTGTGCGCGGAGCACGCGGGTACGCGGCCTGGGCCTCGCCGGCCTCGCCCGGATGGGCGACAGGACCGATGCGGGTGAAGCGGCCGATAGGATCGTGGCCGTTCGGCAAAGGAGGGTGCTCGCCACCGCGTTCCATCCCGGGCTGCCCGGGGACGAGCGGTCCGCTGTTTGTTCGTTCGCACCGTGTCCGAGGTCGCGTAGACGCGAAAGAGAGATGGAGGAGAGATGGCCGGCCACTCCAAGTGGGCCACCACCAAGCACAAGAAGGCCGCCCTCGACGCCAAGCGTGGCAAGCTGTTCGCGAAGCTCGTCAAGAACATCGAGGTCGCCGCGCGGACCGGCGGGGGCGATCCCGAGGGCAACCCCACCCTGTACGACGCCATCCAGAAGGCGAAGAAGAACTCCGTCCCTCAGGACAACATCGAGCGTGCGCGTAAGCGCGGTGCCGGTGAGGAAGCCGGTGGCGCGGACTGGCAGAACATCATGTACGAGGGGTACGCGCCCGGTGGGGTCGCTGTGCTCATCGAATGCCTCACCGACAACAAGAACCGGGCGGCGTCCGAGGTGCGCACCGCGCTGTCGCGCAACGGGGGTTCGTTGGCCGATCCCGGCTCGGTGGCGTACCTGTTCAACCGCAAGGGCGTCGTCATCATGCCCAAGAACGACGTGTCCGAGGACGACGTGCTGATGGCCGTGCTCGACGCGGGCGCCGAGGAGGTCAACGATCTCGGCGAGAACTACGAGATCATCTCCGAGGCCGGTGACATGGTGGCCGTTCGTACCGCGTTGCAGGAGGCGGGCTACGACTACGAGTCGGCCGAGGCGAGCTTTTTGCCGTCGGTCAACGTGCCGCTCGACGCCGAGACGGCCCGGAAGGTCTTCCGGCTCATCGACGCGCTCGAGGACTGCGACGACGTCCAGAACGTGTATTCGAACTTCGATGTCAGTGACGAGGTGCTGGCCGAGGTCGGCTGAGACCCGTTGAACCGGGGAGGCACGCCCCGCCGACATGCGGCGTCGCGCCTCCCCCGTTGGTGTTAGCCGATGCGGCACAATGTCCGCTGTGACTGCGGAGACCGCCACCGGCAACGGCTACGAACTCGATTCCGACCAGCAACTCCGGGAATGGATCGTCGCGCAGGCCGAACAACGCGGCAACGCGGTGGTCTCTGTCCCGGCCGACGAGCACGGCGCGGGATATGCCTTCACCGTGTGCGCGTGGGCCATGCACGGTGTCCCGGAGGCAGTCGTCGTGGGCTTGCCCGCGGAGATGGCGATGGTGTTGTTGGACGCCTACGTGGACCGTGCGGCGACGGGGCAACGGTTCCAGTACGGGGTCTGCTATGACGACTTCTTCGACGGTGTTCCTGTGACGTTCGAGAAGGTGGCCCCGGGCCACTACCCCGAGTTCTTCGGTAGCGCGTTCCTCGTCTATCCGGAGGGTGACTTCCCCGCCGTGCAGATCATCGTGCCGACACCGGACGGGTTCTGGCCGTGGAGCGCGGGGGCGCCCGAGGGGTTCGCCCAGTGGCAGCCCGTGTTGACCGTCAGCGGTGTGCCGGAGAGCTGGACCCCGGGTGTGGACGGTCCCTGACCGCGTCCCGCCGCTCGACCGTCTGATCGTCCGACCGCTTCTCGACCCGTTTCGCGGAGACGGTCTAAAAGGCCGTGCACCCGTCGGTTCCGCATGCGGGTGTCCGTTGTCTTCCTGCTGTCTTTCTTCGTCTCCGTCGTGGGTCGGCGTGTTCCGGACAACGCGCGCCGGGTAGCGGTAGCCTTCGATATCGAACTGGTGTTCGTGGGAAAGGACTGGCCTCGTGCGTGTGCTGGGTGTGGATCCCGGGCTGACCCGGTGCGGCCTCGGTGTCGTGGACGGAGGGCTCGGGCGCTCGATCACGGGCGTGGCCGTGGACGTGGTGCGCACACCGGCCGAGGACGAGGTGGCGCAGCGACTGTTGCGGATCGGTGACGCGGTGGAGGAGTGGCTCGACACCTACCGTCCCGATGTGGTGGCTGTCGAGCGAGTCTTCAGCCAGCACAACGTCCGTACCGTGATGGGTACCGCGCAGGCGGGGGGCGTGGTCGCCCTGTGCGCGGCACGACGGGGACTTCCGGTCGCGTTCCACACACCCAGCGAAGTCAAGGCCGCTGTGACCGGCTCGGGGCGCGCCGATAAGGCGCAGGTCACCATGATGGTGACGCGTTTGCTGGGCCTGGCACGGAAACCGAGCCCGGCCGACGCCGCCGACGCGCTCGCTCTCGCGATCTGCCATCTGTGGCGTGAGCCCATGCGGGCACGGCTGGCGGAGGCCGAGGCGAAGGCGGCGGAGCTGGCGCGGGCACACAAGGCGCGGTTGGCCGCCGCGGCTCGCAAGGCGCGCGAAGGCCGGACGGGAGCGACATCGTGATTTCCTCGATCCGAGGCGAAGTACTGTCGGTCGGGCTCGATCACGCGGTGATCGAGGTCGGTGGCGTGGGGTTCGCGGTGCGGGCGACTCCGGCCACGCTCGGCACCCTGCGTCGGGGGACCGAGGCTCACCTGTACACGACGTTGGTGGTCCGGGAGGACGCGCTCACGCTGTTCGGCTTCGCCGACGCCGAGTCGCGGGAACTGTTCGGGCTGCTTCAGACGGTGTCGGGTATCGGCCCTCGGTTGGCCATGGCCGCGTTGGCGGTGTTGGAACCCGAGAAGCTGTGTCGTGCACTGGCAGACGGTGACATCACGGCGCTCACCCAGGTGCCCGGTATCGGTCGCAAGGGCGCCGAACGGCTGATCATCGAACTGAGGGACAAGGTGCCCGCTCTCACGGGCAGCCGGCCCGCGGCCGCCGAAGACGCGACCGTGGGCAGCGCCGTACGGGACGACGTCGTGGCGGCTCTCGTGGGGCTGGGTTTCTCCACGAAGCAGGCGGAACGGGCGGTCGACAAGGTGAGTGGTGACGTGCCCGACGACACGTCGCGGGTGCTGCGCGCGGCGCTCGCGACACTCGGCAAGAAGTGAGGCGGCGGGTCGACGTGCACGACGGGGACGAGGCTGACATGTCTGACATGTCTGACATGGCCGGCAAGGCCGGGACGAGTGGTCTGGGCGACATCGCTCGGGAAGTCGGATGGCCGCCGGACGAGGCTCCGTTGTCGGCGGTGGCGCAGACCGGTGAACGAGAGGTCGAGACGGCGTTGCGCCCTCGGACACTGGACTCCTTCGTCGGTCAGCCCAGGGTGCGGGAGCAGCTGCAATTGGTGTTGGAGAGCGCCCGCAAACGCGGAGTTCCACCCGACCATGTGCTGCTGTCCGGGCCTCCCGGTCTCGGCAAGACGAGCTTGGCCATGATCATCGCGGCGGAGCTCGACACGGCCATCCGCATCACGTCGGGCCCGGCGTTGGAGCGGGCGGGGGATCTGGCCGCGATGCTGTCGAACCTCGCCGAGGGCGATGTGTTGTTCATCGACGAGATCCATCGCATCGCCCGCCCCGCCGAGGAGATGCTCTACCTCGCGATGGAGGACTTCCGCGTGGACGTGGTGGTCGGGAAGGGTCCGGGTGCCACGAGCATCCCGCTGGAGATCCCCCCGTTCACCCTCGTCGGCGCGACGACGAGGTCGGGGGTGCTCACCGGCCCGTTGCGGGACCGTTTCGGCTTCACGGGGCAGATGGAGTTCTACAGCGCCGAGGAGCTGGAACAGGTGCTGAAGCGGTCGGCCTCCATCCTCGACATCGACATCGACGCCGAGGGGCGGGCGGAGATTGCGCGGCGCTCGCGCGGGACACCGCGGATTGCCAACCGGCTGTTGCGGCGGGTTCGCGATTACGCTGAGGTGCGTGCCGACGGAAGGGCGACCTTGTCGGTGGTCCGGGCGGCGTTGGAGGTTTACGACGTGGACGAGCTGGGCCTCGACCGGCTCGACCGGGCGGTGCTCGGCGCGCTCGTGCGGTCCTTCAACGGAGGCCCGGTCGGTGTGTCCACTCTTGCGGTGGCCGTGGGGGAGGAACCCACCACGGTCGAAGAGGTGTGTGAGCCATATCTCGTTCGTGCGGGTATGCTCGCGCGGACGCCGCGTGGCCGGGTCGCCACCGCGTTGGCGTGGGAGCACCTCGGACTGCAGCCTCCGGCCGAGGTGGGAGGGCTTGACGGCACAACACCCTCCCTGTTCGACTGAGGGGATTGTCGAGGTACGCCACCGGTGCTCGATGCCTCGACGGCACCTGGCACACTCGAAAAAGAGCACATCTGACACAACTCGGACGTCACGCTCCACCAGGTGGCGTGGCGCGAATGGAGAACCATGGACGGCCTTATCCTGCCGCTGCTGTTGATGCTCATCGTTGCGCTGCCGCTCATCTTGAGCACGCGCAAGCAGAAAAAGCTCATGGCCGAGCAGCAGGAGATGCAGAACAGCCTGACCGAGGGCGATCGCGTGATGACGACGTCCGGTCTGTACGCGACGGTCGCGGACGCGAGCGACGACACCACCATCGACCTGGAGATCGCCGAGGGCGTGGTGACGACCTGGCTGCGTCAGGCTGTACGTGAACGGATCGTTCCCTCCGATGACGTGGACGACAACGACGTGGACTCAGCCGAGGACGCTGCCGAGGAGACTGCGAACGCGCAGGTCGCGCCGCCTCTCGAGCACGGCAAGAAGTAGCCGATACGTGCAGTGATACCGGCGTGGAAAATGCCGGTACGGGTCGCCTGTTGCGTCTGCCCAGTGCCGAGTAAGGTCTCGGTGCTGGGCGCGTTCGTTACCTGCCGGTAAGTGATTCCGCCTGCCGACCCGTCAAGCCGTCGATGAGTTCGAGGAGAGCGACCGACCGTGGCACCTCCGGCCGGGCAGATTCGCCCGGGACGCTACTTCGCGTTTTTCGTCGTGATCGTTGCCGCGCTGTATTCGCTGGTGTTCTTCACCGGCGACGGCAGCCCGACGCCGAAACTCGGGATCGACCTCAAAGGCGGTACTCGGGTCACTCTGACCGCGCGGACGCCCGACGGTTCGGACCCGTCCCGTGAACAGCTTCAGCAAGCCCGGCAGATCATCGAGAACCGGGTGAACGGGATCGGGGTCAGCGGTGCCGAGGTGGTGCTCGACGGCAGCAACGTCGTCATCACCGTCCCCGGTAACGAAGGAGAGCAGGCGAAGACACTCGGTCAGACGGCCAAGCTCGGTTTCCGTCAGGTGCTCGCGGCAGTACCCGCGGGCGGTGCGGGAGCGCAGCAGCCCGACCCCGGAACGGGTTCCGCCGACGGCTCGGACGGCGAGGGCGACACGGGTACGGAAGGCACGGAGGGCGAGAACGGCGACGGTCAGGGAGCCGACAGCGGTTCCGCGGACTCGTCCGAGTCGGGTGAGTCGGGTGGAGGCGGTACGCCGCCGGGCTCGGCACCCGCTCAGCAACCCGACGATGACCAGGGCGACGACAACGGCGGCCAGAACGGTGACGGTCGGACGGTGCAGGAGGAGACCGCCGAACAGATCCAGGAGGCCAAGCAGTGGCGCCAGGACGTGGCGCTCCTGCCCGCCGACCCGACCGACCAGGCCGCGGTGCAGGAGGCGCAGCAGCTGCAGCAGCAGGCCCTGATGCGGCTGACCTGTGATCCCAACGCGCTCGATCCGTTGGCGGGCAACGACGATCCGAACCTGCCACTGGTGGCGTGCAACCAGGACGGCACCGAGAAGTACGTCCTGTCGCCGGTGTTCCTCGAGGGCACCAGCATCAGCGACGCCTCGGCCGTCTACGACCCCCAGCAGGGCGGTTGGGTGGTCAACCTGTCGTTCAACTCGCAAGGTGCCGACACGTGGGCCGACTTCACCGCCCAGAACATCGGTGAGCGAGCCGCCTTCGTGCTCGACACCGAGGTGGTGTCGGCGCCTTCGATCAACGAGGCCATCGCCGGTGGGGACACCCGGATCAGCGGCCAGTTCACCCAGAGCGAGGCGCACAACCTCGCCGATGTGCTGAAGTACGGTTCGTTGCCGCTGTCGTTCGAATCCTCCGACGCCACCACCGTGTCGGCGACGCTGGGCCTGGCGACCCTGAAGGCGGGGCTCATCGCGGGAGCGATCGGGCTCGCGCTCGTGTTCGTCTACTGCTTGGTCTACTACCGCATCCTGGGTGTGTTGACGGTCCTGTCGCTGGCTCTGTCCGCTCTGATCGTCTACGCGGTACTGGTGCTGCTGGGACGGTGGATCGGTTACACCCTGGACATCGCGGGTGTGGTCGGGTTCGTCGTCTCCGTCGGTGTCACCGCCGACTCGTTCGTCGTCTACTTCGAACGAATAAAGGACGAGATGCGGGAAGGCCGTACGTTCCGGTCGGCCGTGCCGAGGGGCTGGGTGAAGGCCCGGCGTACCATCCTCGCCTCGGACGCCATCATGTTCCTCGCCGCGGGCGTGCTCTACGTGCTCGCGGTGGGTGAGGTGAAGGGCTTCGCCTTCACCCTGGGGCTGTCCACGGTGCTCGACCTGATCGTCGTGTTCCTGGTGACGCATCCGCTGGTGGTGTTGGTGTCGCGGTCGAAGAAGCTGTCGAGTCCCAAGCTCTTCGGCCTCGGCGCGGTGCAACGTATCGGAGACAGTCGCAGGGCCGCCGCTCGCATGGCCGTGAAGGAGGCGTGACGTGGGAGAGTCCAAGGTGAACACCACGAACGCCGCGGGAGAGCAGCCCGCGAAGCAGTCCGTCTTTCAGCGCCTCTACACGGGCACCGGCGCGTTCGACATCGTCGGCCACCGCCGCAGGTGGTTCCTCGCCTTCGGTGCCCTGATCCTGGTGTGTCTCACCTCGATGGGACTGAAGGGCTTCAACTTCGGTATCGACTTCGAGGGCGGCACTCAGATCCAGCTGCCCGCGCAGGGCGCGAACGGCGTCATCACCACCGACCAGGCCCAGGAGGTCTTCTCGGACGCGCTGGGAATGAATCCGGCCGAGACCCAGCAGGTCGGTTCCGGAGACTCGGCCACCATCCAGTTGCGCTCGGAAACGCTCGACCCGGCCGAGGTGACTCAGGTCAAGCAGGCGTTGTTCGCCGAGCTACAGCCTCTCGGCACCGACGGCCAGCCCAGCGAACAGGCCATCAGCGACAGCCGGGTCAGTGCTTCGTGGGGCAGTGAGATCTCCCGGCAGGCGTTGATCGCCCTGGCTGTGTTCCTCGTGCTGGTGGCGGTGTTCCTCGTTCTCTACTTCGAGAAATGGATGGCGCTTTCCGCGCTCGTCGCACTGCTGCACGACGTGATCGTCACGGCGGGCGTGTACTCGCTGGTGGGATTTCAGGTCACTCCGGCGACCGCTATCGGTCTGCTGACGATCCTCGGATACTCGCTCTATGACACCGTGGTCGTGTTCGACAAGGTCAAGGAGAATACCCGCGGCATTCTCAACCTGACGCGGCGCACCTATGCCGAAGCCGCCAACCTGGCGGTGAACCAGACGTTGATGCGCTCCATCAACACGTCGGTGATCGCGCTGCTGCCCGTCTTGGGCCTGTTGATCATCGGCTACATTCTGCTCGGTTCCGGAACCCTGCAGGACCTAGCGCTGGTGTTGATCACCGGTATGGTCGCCGGAACGTTCTCGTCGGTGTGTCTGGCCACGCCGCTGCTGGTCTCATTGAAGATGCGTGAGCCGAAGTACCGGAAGCAGGCCGAGAAGGTCTACGCCCGCCGGGAGCAGCAGGCTCGCAGGCAGAGTGAGAACGGGGTCGCGGCGACCGATGTCGACGACGACCACTTCGATCCGGGTGACGACGAACAGCTCGCCGCCGAGCTGCG
Organism: Saccharomonospora sp.; assembly: GCF_027317685.1. Classification (NCBI taxonomy): domain Bacteria; kingdom Bacillati; phylum Actinomycetota; class Actinomycetes; order Pseudonocardiales; family Pseudonocardiaceae; genus Saccharomonospora; species Saccharomonospora sp. The sequence continues at coordinate 50,623 of NZ_DAHVQP010000083.1, read as the reverse complement.
TCGGGAGAAGGCACACGCCGCGGCGGCGAGTGTGCCCGCACGGCATCCGAAGTCGGCGACGCAGCGTCGGTCCGGACGTCCGAGCGGAAAGAAGAAACGGTAAGCGGTGAATCGTAGCGAACTAGACCGGGCACTGGACCTCATCACCGAGATCCCCGACTTTCCGGAGCCCGGTGTCATCTTCCGTGACCTCACGCCGTTGTTCGGGAACGGAACGGCGTTCGTTCGCGTGGTCGATGCGCTGAACGAGGCGATCGGTGACGGAGTGGATCGCCTGGTGGCGGTGGAAGCACGCGGATTCGTGTTGGCCGCGGCGCTCGGCTATGCCCGGGGCCTCGGCGTGGCGCTGGTGCGTAAACCCGGCAAGCTGCCGAACGTGGCCGACCGAATCGATTATCAGCTGGAGTACGGCACCGCGACGTTGGAGTTGCCCGTCGGTTCGGTGAACCCCGGAGATCGGGTCGCGGTGGTGGACGACGTGCTGGCCACGGGTGGCACGGTGGCGGCCTCCGTGGAGCTCATTCGTAGGAGCGGAGCGGACGTCACCGGGGTCGCCGTGGTGTTGGAACTCGCCGCTCTCGGAGGACGTTCCCGGCTCGGCACATTGCCCGTGCACGCCCTGCGCACCGTCTGATATCCCAGCCCACGGCGCTCCCGGACCGGAGACACGGACACAGGTACGCCTGCTCGCGCGTTACGCTTGACTCATTGGCCGCGTGATGAGCTGGAGGTACGGGTGAGCCAAGAGCTTGATTCCGTGGTCACTGCCCGGTCCGGGGCCGGTGCGCCCGCACGGGACGATCAGGGCGAAACGAACGCCACCGCCGCCACTGTCCGTGCGCCCTCGGCGACCAGAAGAGTCAGGGCGCGGCTGGCCCGCCGCATCACCGCGCAGCGGCCGGCGTCGGTGAAACAGGTGCTCGAACCGCTGGCCGTGATCCATCGGGAACTGCACCCGAGCGCGGATCTGGCGCTGCTGCAACGAGCGTATGACATCGCCGAGGAACTCCACCGGGATCAGCGTCGTAAGTCCGGTGACCCGTACATCACCCATCCGCTCGCGGTGGCGACCATCCTGGCCGAGCTCGGGATGGACACCACGACCCTCGTCGCGGCGTTGCTGCACGACACGGTGGAGGACACCGGCTACTCGGTGGAGCAGCTCACCGAGGACTTCGGTGAGAAGGTCGCCCAGCTCGTCGACGGCGTCACCAAGCTGGACAAGGTCAAGCTCGGTACGGCGGCGGAGGCGGAGACCATCCGCAAGATGGTCATCGCGATGGCGCGGGACCCCCGCGTGTTGGTGATCAAGCTCGCCGACCGGCTCCACAACATGCGCACCATGCGGTTCCTGCCGCCGGAGAAGCAGGCCCGCAAGGCCAAGGAGACGCTCGAGGTCCTCGCCCCACTGGCGCACCGGTTGGGGATGGCGACGGTGAAGTGGGAGCTGGAGGATCTGGCGTTCGCCATTCTCCAGCCGAAGAAGTACGACGAGATCGTGCGTCTGGTCGCCGACCGGGCACCGTCCCGGGACACCTATCTGCGATGGGTGATCGGTGAGCTGACCCGGCAACTGGAGGAGTCGCGCATCACCGCGAAGGTCGAGGGCCGGCCCAAGCACTACTACTCGATCCACCAGAAGATGATCGTGCGCGGGCGCGATCTGGACGATATCCACGACCTGGTGGGTGTGCGCATCCTCGTGGACGACGTCCGCGACTGTTATGCGGCCATGGGTGTCGTGCACGCGCTGTGGCAGCCGATGCCGGGCCGGTTCAATGACTACATCGCGCAACCGCGCTACGGCGTGTACCAGTCGCTGCACACGACCGTGATCGGCCCGGATGGTAAGCCGCTCGAAGTGCAGATCCGCACGCACGAGATGCACCGCACCGCCGAGTACGGGATCGCGGCCCACTGGCGGTACAAGGAGACCAAGGGCACGCACAAGGGCAACGCCGTCGATATCGACGAGATGGCGTGGATGCGTCAGCTGCTGGACTGGCAGCGCGAGGCGGCCGATCCGGGCGAGTTCCTGGAATCGTTGCGCTACGACCTCGCCACCAGGGAGATCTTCGTCTTCACGCCCAAGGGCGACGTGATCACGTTGCCGGTGGGATCGACCCCGGTGGACTTCGCCTACGCCGTGCACACCGAAGTGGGGCACCGTTGCATCGGTGCCAGGGTGAACGGCAGGCTCGTCGCGCTCGAACGCAAACTCGACAACGGCGAGGTCGTCGAGATCTTCACGTCGAAGGCCGAGGGCGCGGGTCCCAGCCGTGACTGGATGTCGTTCGTGTGCTCGCCAAAGGCGAAGGCGAAGATCCGGCAGTGGTTCGCCAAGGAGCGCCGGGACGAGGCTATCGAGGCGGGTAAGGAAGCCATCGCCAAGGAGGTCCGCAAGGTCGGGCTGCCTTTGCAACGGCTGGTCTCCGCCGACACGATGGGCGCGGTCGCCAAGGAATTGAGGCACTCCGACATCAGTTCGCTGTACGCGGCGGTGGGCGAGCACCAGGTGGGCGCCAAACACGTCGTGCAACGCCTGGTGGCGCTTTTAGGTGGCGTCGAGGAGGCGGAGGAGGAGCTCGCGGAACGGGCCACTCCGTCCACGGTCACGCGGCGCCGCGGCACGGGCGACGTCGGCGTGGTGGTGAAGGGCCAGACCGACATCTGGACCAAGCTCGCACGGTGCTGCACCCCTGTACCCGGTGATGAGATCCTCGGCTTCGTCACCCGCGGAGGCGGGGTGAGTGTGCACCGCACGGACTGCACGAATGCCGACGAGCTCCGCAAACAGCCGGAACGGTTGCTGGAGGTCGAGTGGGCGCCGACCGAGTCCTCGGTGTTCCTCGTGGCCATCCAGGTGGAGGCGTTGGACCGGCACCGACTGCTGTCCGACATCACCAAGGTGCTCGCCGACGAGCGGGTCAACATCCTGTCGGCGTCGGTGACGACGTCCCGGGACCGGGTGGCCGTGAGCCGGTTCACGTTCGAGATGGGTGATCCCAAGCACCTCGGACACGTGTTGAAGGTCGTCCGCAACGTCGAGGGCGTGTACGACGTCTATCGCGTGACCTCGGCTTCCTGACCTGCACCGTCCCCGTCGTGGATCGCGCGCCCCGCGTCGGTGCGGGGAAGTCACGTCGTACTGTGGTCGATCATGAGTGACGGCATCGACTTCCGCACCGACGGCGAGATCGCCAGGCTTACTTTCGACAGGCCGAAGAAGATGAACGCCATCACCCACGGCATGTGGTCGGCGATCCCCGACGTGGTCGCCGCCGTGGAGGCCGATCCGGGTGTGAAGGTGCTGGTCTTGAGCGGCGCAGGGGCGCACTTCTCCGCGGGCGCGGACATCGGTGAGTTCCGCGCGTTGCGGTCCACGGCGGAAGGCGCGGCGACCTATGACGAGGCGGTGACGGCCGCGGTGCGGGCGTTGACCACCATGCGCAAGCCCAGTGTGGCGATGATCCGCGGCAACTGCATCGGTGGTGGTTCCCAGCTGGCGGTGGCCTGTGACTTCCGATTCGCGGCGGCGGACGCGCGGTTCGGCATCACTCCGGCCAAGCTCGGCATCGTCTACGACTTTCTCTCCACGCGGCAGCTCGTCGCGCTCGTCGGTCCGGCGCACGCGCGGTACCTGCTGTTGTCGGCGCAGCTCGTCGATGCCGGAAGAGCTCGGGAGATGGGGCTTGTCAACGAGGTCGTCGATCCGGACCGGTTGGAGGAGTCCACGACGGAGTTCATCCGGACCCTCTGCTCGCGTTCGCAGACGGCGATCCGCGGTATGAACGAGATCACCCAGCGCATCCTGGCAGGCCAGTGGGAATCCGACGCCGAGGTGGAACGGATTCGCAGCGACGCGGTGTGCAGCGACGACTACGCGGAAGGCGTCGCCGCGTTCCTGGAGCGTCGCCCACCCCGCTTCGAATGACGGCGGAAGAGACCGGGATCGCTCAGATCGGCTCGGCGGGGTTCATCTCATACGCCTGCCACAGCAATGACAGCGACCCCGGCTCGGCGGTGAACGCCACGTCGTCCACGGCCGAGACCGGCCGCAGCAGGCTGCCCGCGTTGCACACGAACGTCGCGTGGAACTTCTCGAGCTCGTGAAGCGGGACCCGTCGGTGCCGGACGGGCACGCCGAGCCGTTCCAGCCCCCGGGCCAGCAGTGTCTGGGTAACCCCGACGAGCATCGGGGCCTGGGGCCACACGACGGCGATGCCGTCGCTGTCTTCGATGTCGCTGCCTCGGGCGCGTTCGACGAAGCCCACGTTGCACACCGACGTCTCGCTCACGTGCCCCTCGTCGGTGACGAACAACGCGTCGTCGAATCCGGCCTGTCGAGCGGCGCGGGCGTGGAAGTGCTGCGCGAACGTGCCCACGTGCTTGAGCGTGGGAATCGCGCGGTCGGCGCGCACCGTGCGTAGCCGCACGGGTGTCGGTGCGTCCGCGGCTTCCCGCGACGTCACGAGGACATCGGGTGTGCGCGTCGAAGGCGAGCCGACGAGCGTGATCCGGGCGATCACGGTCCCGTCGGCGGGGACGGCGCGTCGCAGACAGTCCCGCACGAACGCGCGATCCAGCTCGGTGCCGAACACACGGCGGTTGCCGTCGGCCAGGCGGTCGAGGTGCTCGTCGAGCCCGCGTGCCCGGCGGTCGGTCACCCGCAACGTGGTGAAGTGGCCGTACCCGCCGACGGCGGCAGCGGCGAGCTGGTCCGCCGTGGCGGGACGGCCGTTGAAGTGGGCTTGCACGAAGCCCGTCAAGCCTCGACGGTCACGTCGGTGAACGTCACCTCGGTGTTGGGCTTGCCGCCACCCGGGCTCGGGTCGAAGCTGCCGTCGTGACCGCCGCGAGCGATCTCGTCGATCACTTCGAGACCCTCGTCGTCGATGGTGCCGAACACGGTGTAGTCCGGCGGCAGCGGCGCTTCGCCGTAGACCATGAAGAACTGGCTGCCGTTGGTGTCCGGACCGCTGTTGGCCATCGCGAGGATGCCCCGGCCGTAGGCGAGGGAGTCGAAGGTCTCGTCGGCGAAGGCGTATCCGGGGCCGCCGGTGCCTTCGCCGGTCGGGTCACCGCACTGCAGCATCTGCAGTCCCTCGGTGCCGATCCGGTGGCAGCCCGTGTCGGTGTAGAAGCCTTCCTCCGCCAGGTGCACGAAGCTGTTCACGGTGCACGGGGCGAGCGCCCTGTCGAGCTCCAGGCCGATGTCGCCGACGTTGCTGTGCAGCGTCACCTTCACCGTGCCCTCGGACGACACGTCCTCGCCGTTCGGAACGGACACCTCCTTGGCCGCTTCCCCGGACTCCGTGTACTCGCACGAGATCGGGTTCGGCAGCGGCTCGGGGCGAGTGGCCGGTTCGACGCGCTCGGTGGGGATCTCGATGTCCTCCGCCGACGCTGAAGCCGAGGAGTCGATCGCCAGATCGCTCTCGTCGGCCGCACTGTCGCCGCCACGCGTGGCCAGGACCACGATGAGTCCAGTAACCAGCACCACGGCGCCGACCGTGGCACCGACCCCGACGATCCTGCGGCGTTTCGCCCGCTCGGCACGACGGGCGAGTTGTCGCTCGAGCTTGCGTTTTGCGGCCTCGCGGCGCTGCTGGTTGGTCGCCACCTGCCCTCCTTGGGTCTTCTCGACGTACCCACAACGGGGGTGGCGGCAGTCTATGGGCACTGTCTGTGAGGACCCTGTGTAGGGGCGGCTAGGGTGAGACCGGCCCCAGATCCGGAGGTGTCTTGTCGTGCTCGTCGTCGGTTTTCCGGCCGGCGCGTTCCAGGCGAACTGCTATCTGCTCGCCGCCGAGGCCGGACGCGAGTGCGTGATCGTCGACCCCGGTCAGGGAGCCGAACCCGGTATCGAGAAGGCGTTGCGAGAACACCGGTTGACGCCGGTGGCCGTGTTGGCCACCCACGGGCATGTCGACCACGTCGCCTCGGCGGCCGCGGTGGCCGATACGTACGGCATCGCCGTCTACATCCGGCCCGAGGACCGGCACCTGTTGTCGGACCCACTGGCGGGATTGGGCCCCGACCTGGCGTCCGCGCTCGGCCCGATGACGTTGACCGAACCCACCTCCGTGGTACCGCTGACCGAGCGGGAACTCGACCTCGCCGGGCTGCGGATCGCGGTCGACCACACCCCGGGGCACACGGCCGGTTCGGTGGTGTTCCGGCTCCGCAGCGCTGAGGGGGGCCACCTGGTTCTCACCGGTGACACGCTGTTCGCGGGGTCGGTCGGGCGCACGGACCTACCCGGTGGTGACCCGGACGCGTTGGCGGTCTCGCTGCGGACCACACTTCTGCCGTTGGCCGACGACACGGTGGTCCTCCCCGGACACGGGGGCGCCACCACGATCGGTCGTGAGCGCGCGAGTAACCCGTTTCTCCCCGTGGACATCCAGAACACCGAGGGCACGGAATGAGTGAGCAGGAGCCGACCGAGAGGACGCCGCCGCAGGAGCCGGAGCGGATCCCCCTGCAGGGCGACGACGCGAAAGTACGGCGGAAACGGACGTTGTCCGGACTGATCGCCGTGGCATTGCTCGGCGCGGCGTTCGGCGGGGTGGCGGGGCTCATCGGCGGCAAGGTCGCCGGTTTGGTCGTGGCCGCGGTCATCGCCTTGCCGTTGCTGCTGCTGGTGCTGTCCACCGCGCGGCGCCGGATGTGGTTGGAAGGAACCACGGTGACCGTGCGTACCTGGGGGTCCCGACGAGTGGATCTCAGCACCGCTTCCCGGATCGATCTTCTCGTCACCGACGTGCGCGGTACGAGAACGGTGGGTCTGCTCGTCACCGGCGCTCAGGGGGGCGGGGCCGTCAAGATCGACCTCGCCATGTACGCGGGAACGGGCGGCCGGGAGCTCGGCATCCTCCCGCTACGCAAGCTCGCCGACGCGGTGGTGAACAACATGGAGGCCGGCGGGGTGGTGTTCTCACAACTCCTCGTGGCCCAGCTGCGGGCGGAGGCGCGGGGTGACGCCGCCGCCGAACGCCCGCTGTACCGGTTGGCGTCGGCGGCGCCGTCCGGAAAACTCGCTCAGCGATTCAGCATGGCGGCGGTCAGTCGTTTCGTGGCGACTCTCGACGACTGACCCGGTTCCGTTCGGGGCGGGGAGAGCCGGATACGTCGTCGCGTACCGCGATGAACGCGGCCAACAACGTGGTCAGGGGCACGGCCGCCACGATGCCGATGCTTCCCGCCAGCGTCCGCACGATCTCCTGGGCCACGTCCTGCGATTGGAGGATCGGCGACAGCCCCACGTCGGCCAGCGCGGACAACAGCAGCAGGGGTAAAGCCGTGCCCGCGTAGGCCAGCACGAGTGTGTTGACGGCTGAGCCGACGTGAGCCCTGCCGATACGCAGCGCGGCCGTGTACAGGCCGCGCCAATCCAGTGAGGGGTCGGCACGGCGCAGCTCCCACACCGCGCTCGCCTGGGTGACCGTCACGTCGTCGAGGACACCGAGGGCGCCGATCACGACACCGGCCAGCAGCAGGCCTCGAGCGTCGATGGTGTGGTCCAACGATCCGATGAGCGTGCTCGTGTCGCTGTCCAGACCGGTGAGCTTGGCCATCGCGGAGAAGAGTGCCGATAACAGCCCGATCAGAGTGAGGCTGACCATCGTGCCCAGCACCGCGACCGAGGTGCGAGCCGATATCCCGTGGGTGAGATACAGCGCCACGAACATGATCAGTCCGGCGCCCGCGATGGCGACCAGCAGGGGATCACGTCCCGCGAGGATCGCCGGGAGCACGAACAGGGCGATGGTGGCGAAACTGATACCCAGCGCTATCAGCGAGGCCAGCCCCTGCCAACGGCCGAACACCAGGACCGCGCCCACGAACAAGGCGGCGAGAAGCAGCAGGGGCACGCCTCGTTGGAAGTCCTGCAGCTGATACGACGCAGGATCGGTGGGGTCTGCGCCGCTGTAGGACAACACCACCTCGTCGCCCACCGCGAACCGGGGACTGGTGGGTTCGACCGGCATGGACTTGGTGATCGTCGCCCCTTGCGCGGGGCCGTCGCTCAAGGTCACCTCGACCGTGAGGCACCGTTTGTCGTCCGGAGCGGGCGCACCGACCTGTACCTGTCCCGGTGCGAGACAGGGCCCGGACGTCGCGGCTGTGACCACACCGTCGACAGGTGTTCCGACCGAGCGGTGGGCCTGTTCGTCCCCGCCCCACGGATACAGCACGGCCACGGCCACCAACGTGACCATCGCGATCGGGGCCAGCAACGCGAACAGTGCCCGCCGTACCTTGAGCGACGCCGGAGCCGCCGGAGCGTGTCCGTGTCCGTGGCCGTGGCCGTGGCCGTGGCCGATGTTGGCTTCGTGTTCGTCGCCGGGCCCGGCCTCCTCCGACTCCTCGACGGGGCCCGGTGTCTCCTCGCGGCGCTCCTCAGGTCCGGGTGGGGCCGTGCGGGGTCGGCGGGGCCCGTTTGGGCCCTGACGTGGCCTCGGCCTCGAGTCCGGTCTCGGGTCCAGTCTCGAGTCCGGCTTCGGGTTCGGGCGCGAGTCGGCCCGGGAGTCGGCGATCGAGCCGGACGGCGTCTTGGATTGTGTCGACGCCGAGCGGTTCGGATGGTTCGGACGACGCTGCCGTGTCGGCTGCTGTGTCGGTTGCCGTGGCGGCTGCCGTGATGATCGCCGCGGGGTCCGCTGGTCCGGACCCGAGGGCCGGTCCGGTCGCACGCGCGGGATGGGCCGCGGGATGGGCGCTGTCGCGTCGTCGGAGAAGTCGGAAGGCACGCGGCCATCTTGCCCGTACTCGTGTACCGGCGCGCCGCAGGTCAGGGTGCCTGGGTGAGGGGTCTCCCAAATCGAGTGGAACCGATAACCTTCCTATTACGTCACAGTAGACGAGAACGTAAGCGACGGCGTGTCCGAAGCTGACGTCGTTCCGCACGCCCGGCTGGGGGTCGGACGTGCGGAACGAGCCGACGCGCCGCCTCGTTCTCGTGTTCCGAACCCCGATGTTCCGATTACCGAAACGACGCCGTTGCTTTCCCGCGGCTCTCGGGTGAGGCTGCCGGGAGACGACACGGAAAGGGACCAACTGTGGGCTCGGACGCGACGATTTCCCAGATTTCCCAGATTTCCCAGACTTCTCACACCGCCCCGGGCGGCTACACCACCAGCAGGGCTTTTCTCGAGGCGCTCGCCGAGGGTGGCGTTCGGTACGTCTTCGGCAACCTCGGCAGCGACCACCCCGGCATCCTGGAAGCCTACGCACAGGCGCGTGTCGAGGGACGTGAGCACACTCTGCCCGAGCTCGTGATCTGCCCGCACGAGAGCGTGGCGATGGCGGCGGCCCTCGGGTACGCGCAGGTCTCGGGTGTCCCGCAAGTGGTGCTGGTGCACGTGGAGTGCGGCACCCAGAACATCGGCGGCATGCTGCACAACGCCGCCAAGGGACGGGTCGGCGTCCTGATGTACGCCGGCGCGTCGCCCTACACCCAGAACGGCGAGCTGTTCGGCAGCCGCAACGAGTTCATCCAGTGGATCCAGGATGTCCACGATCAGCGTGGCATCGTCCGCGGCTACACCAAGTACGACAACGAGATCCGCACGGGCGCCAACGTCAAGGAGCTCGTGCACCGGGCACTGCAGTTCGCGCGCAGCACGCCGGCCGGACCGGTGTATCTGGTGGGCCCACGTGAGGTGATGGAGTCCGAGGCACCGACGCAGCAAGCGGACGCCGCGTACTTCCCGTCCGTCGCACCGGCCGCCTTGGCTCCGGATGTGGTGGAGCGCGTGGCCTCCGCGTTGGCCGAGGCGAAGCGGCCGGTGATCGTCACCTCGTACCTGGGGCGTGACCGGGACGCGGTGCCCTCGCTCGTCGAGCTCTGCGAGACGGCGGGCGTCGGTGTGTTGGAGTCGGTGCCCATGCACGTCAACTTCCCCGCCGACCACCCGCTGCACTGGGGTTTCCAGTGGAACGATCAGCACCACAACCCGCTGTTGGAGGAGGCCGACGTGGTGTTGGTGCTCGGCAGCGACGTGCCGTGGATCCCGACGAAGAACCGGCCGGGTCCCAACGCCAGGGTGTTCGTGATCGACGAGGACCCGCTCAAGGAACAGATGCCGCTGTGGCACGTGCCCGCGGAGGTGTTCGCCCGCGCCGACCTCGGTACCGCGGTGCGGCAGCTGCGGGACCGGGTCGCGGAGCTGGTCGACCCCGAGGCCGCCGCGCGCCGTCGGGAGCGGGCGGCCGCCGAGCACGAACGGCTGTTCCGGGCCAAGGCGGAGCTGGAGGTGCCCGACGGGGAGACGATCACGCCGGAGTACCTGGTGGCCTGTGTGCGAGAGGCGATCGACGACGACACCCTCGTACTCACCGAGGCGATCACGAACTTCCCGACGGTGAGTTGGCACCTACGTCGGAACAAGCCCGGTTCCCTGCTCGGTTCCGGCGGCGGATCGCTCGGTTGGGCGATCGGCGCGGCCGTCGGCGCCAAGCTCGCCGATCCGGAGCGCACGGTGGTGTCGTTGGTCGGTGACGGCACGTACCTGTTCGGAGTTCCGTCGTCGGCGTTCTGGATAGCGCAGCGCTACGGCGCGTCGTCGCTGACGATCGTGTTCGACAACAACGGCTGGAACGCTCCGAAGGCGTCGGCGCTCGGTGTGCACCCGCAAGGAACGGCGGCCCAGCGTGACGACTTCGGTGTCCACTTCATGACCCAGCCCGACCTGCCCGGCATCGCGACGGCGGCGGGCGGGGCGTGGGGCCGGACCGTCAAGACGGCGGGAGAGCTCAAGGACAGCCTCGACGAGGCGCTGGACGTGGTGCGTTCCGGTCGTCCGGCGGTGCTCGCCGTGCAGGTGCCCGGAATGTGACCGTGTTCACAGGCCATTCATTGGCCGGGAAGAGTCTTGCCGGCGAGGAGGGCCTCGTACTATCACACACCGTGGACGGGGAGACAAAGCAGCCGGCCCAGACACGATCACGCTCGGTGCTCGCCAGGGGACTGTCGATACTGGACGCGTTCACCTCCGATGAACCCGAGCTGACTCTGGCCGAGATCGCCGCACGGTCGGGGTTACCCAAGCCCACGGCTCACCGCCTGTTGGGTGACCTCGTGGAGTGGGGGGCGATCGAACGCTCAGGGCCCGGTCACTATCGGCTGGCGACGAAACTCTTCCGGCTGGGACAGCTGGTGCCGCTGCACCGGGTGTTGCGGGAAACGGCGTTGCCTCACCTGGAACGCCTGCACGCGGTCAGCCGGGAGAACGTCCACCTCGCCGTCCCGGACAGTTTCTACAGCCTGTTCGTCGAGAGAGTGACCGGCCGCGATGCCGTGCCGCTGCGCACGCGGGTCGGGGCACGGCTGTTGTCCCACTGCACGGCGACCGGCAAGGTGTTCTTGGCCTGGGGCGAACGGGAACGGTTCCGCCAGTTGGTCAACGCGGGACTGCCACGGTTCACCCCGAGGACGATCGTGCTGCCCGGGTTGCTGCACCAGGACCTCGCCCGCACGATGGAGCGCGGCGTGGCGACCACTTACGAGGAGGCCGAGGCGGGCGTGGCCGCCGTCGCCGCACCCGTGCGCGGTCGAGGCGGCAGGGTGGTGGCGGCGCTCTCGGTGACCGGGAGGGCCCAGACCATGGACTTCGACCGTTTCGGCCATGCGGTCAAGGCCGCCGCCAGCGCGATGTCGACCGCGCTCGGCGACGGAGTGTGAGCCGAGACGTTCACCCACCCGCGTGTGGGCCGGTCCCACGGGGAAGCCTGGTGCCGGCGGTGCCGGTTGCATTGGCTAACCTGTGCTGTCGGCTGCCGACACACTCGCGCGAGGGTGTCGCGGTCCGTGAGAACCACCCGTCGAACGCTTGTCGAGAGGATCCCGCGAAGTGCTTCGCACCCACGACGCCGGCACGTTGCGTGCCGAGCACGTTGGCCAGACAGTCACCCTCACCGGCTGGGTGGCCCGGCGGCGCGATCACGGCGGGGTGATCTTCATCGATCTCCGGGACGCCAGTGGAGTCGCCCAGGTCGTCTTCCGCGAGGGTGAGATGGCCGAGCGCGCGCACGCCCTGCGTTCCGAGTACTGCCTGCGGGTCACCGGTGAGGTCTCCCGGCGGCCCGAGGGCAACGAGAACCCGGAGATCCCCACCGGCGACATCGAGGTGTTCGTCACCGAACTCGAGGTGCTGTCGGAGTCGGCGGCGCTGCCGTTCCCGATCGACGAGCGGCTGGAGGTCGGCGAAGAGACCCGGCTGCGTTACCGCTATCTCGACCTGCGCCGCGAAGGTCCGGCGCGCATCATGCGCCTGCGCAGCGAGGTCAACCGGGTCGCGCGCGAGGTGCTGCACCGGCACGGCTTCGTCGAGGTCGAGACACCGACGATGACCCGTTCGACGCCCGAGGGCGCTCGCGACTTCCTGGTCCCCGCGCGGCTCAAGCCGGGTTCCTGGTACGCCCTGCCGCAGTCCCCGCAGCTGTTCAAGCAGCTGCTCATGGTCGGTGGGCTGGAGCGCTACTACCAGATCGCGCGCTGCTACCGGGACGAGGACTTCCGCGCCGACCGGCAGCCCGAGTTCACCCAGCTCGACATTGAGATGAGCTTCGTCGAGCAGGACGACGTCATGGCGCTTGCCGAGGACGTGCTGTCGGAGCTGTGGAAGCTCGCCGGCGCGGAGGTGTCCACACCCTTCCGGCGGATCAGCTACGCCGAGGCGATGAGCAAGTACGGCACCGACAAGCCGGACCTGCGTTTCGGGCTGGAACTGGTCGAACTCACCGACTTCTTCGCCGATACGCCGTTCCGGGTCTTCCAGGCCCCGTACGTCGGTGCCGTGGTCATGCCGGGCGGGGCGGACCAGCCGCGGCGCACACTCGACGCGTGGCAGGAATGGGCCAAGCAGCGCGGTCACAAGGGGCTGGCCTACGTCCTCGTGGGCGAGGACGGCACACTCGGCGGCCCGGTCGCCAAGAACCTGTCCGAACACGAGCGTGCGAACCTGGTCGACGCCGCGGGCGCGAAGCCGGGCGACTGCATCTTCTTCGCCGCGGGCAAGCCGAAGGACGCCCGGCAGCTGCTGGGCATGGCCAGGGTCGAGATCGCCCACCGGCTCGGCATGATCGACGAGAACGCTTGGTCGTTCGTGTGGGTGGTGGACTTCCCGATGTTCGAGGCGGCCGACGAGAGCGATGACGTCAACGTCGGCGGCGGTAAGTGGACCGCACTGCACCACGCGTTCACCTCCCCGACTCCGGAGTGGATCGACAAGTTCGAGCAGGACCCGGGCAACGCGCTGGCCTACGCCTACGACATCGTCTGCAACGGCAACGAGATCGGCGGTGGCTCGATCCGTATTCACCGGGCCGACGTGCAGAAGCGAGTGTTCGAGGTGATGGGGCTGTCCGAGGAGGAGGCTCAGGAGAAGTTCGGCTTCCTGCTCGACGCCTTCCAGTACGGCCCTCCGCCGCACGGTGGTATCGCGTTCGGGTGGGACCGCATCGTGATGCTGCTTACGGGCGCCGAGTCGTTGCGTGAAGTGATCGCCTTCCCGAAGACCGGCGGCGGCTACGACCCGCTCACCGGCGCTCCGGCACCGATCACCGCACAGCAGCGCAAGGAAGCGGGTGTCGATGCCAAACCGGTAGCGACACAGCAACGCTGAGCCACGCCGCACGGGAAAGACCGTGAGTGTTCCCACGCGCGGGCGGGCGTCAGCCGATTGCCTGTAGTGGGGCCCTCTCGTCGACTAGTAGGGTCGGACACGATGATTCTGGATGCCTCCTCCACCGACGGATCGCCGGTCGGTGCGGGAGCCGAACCGTCTCCGGTCGCCACCGCGGTGGCGACCGCCGAATCCGTTCTCGCCCAGCGGTTCGGCAGCGCGATCCCTCTCGCGGATCCCGAGGACCTGGCGGGCAGTGGGCCCGCTGTGGTGGTACGGGCGAGGGTGGCGTCGTCGGCGTTCTCGTTGCCCCGCACCCTCGTGATCAAGCATTACCCGCGGACGGAGGGCGCCGGGGCGGGGGATTCCTTCGCTCGGGAGGCAGCGAGTTACCAGCTGTTCACGGCGCTGCCGCAGGAGGACCGCGTGTGTCCTGAGCTGTTGGCGCTCGACGGCGACAAGCGTGTGCTGGTGATCGACGACCTCGGCAGGGCCCCCACCCTGGAGGACAAGCTGCGCGGGTCGGACAGCCGTGCGGCCGAGAACGCCCTGTTGTCGTGGGCGCGGTCGCTCGGCCGTATGCACGCCAGCACGGCGAGTCGGGAAGCCGACTTCCACGCGTTGTTGCGACGGTTGAGGGGCAGTCCTCGGGACGACGGTGAGGCCGGGTTCTACGACGGCGAGGAGATGGTGCCCCTCGCCGCGGTCGCGGAGCTGCCCGCCCTGCTGCACGACTCGTTCGGTGTGGTGACCTCCGACGCGGTGCTGGACGCGGTGGAACGAGCCGCCGACAACGCCCGTTCGGTCTCCTACCGCGCGTTCAGTCCCGTCGATCTGTGGCCGGACAACAACCTCATCACGGGTTCTGGGGTGAGGTTCCTCGACTTCGAACACGGCCGCATCCGCAGCGCGCTCACGGACGTCGCGCACCTGCGTGTCCCGTTCGCCTCGAGTCCGCAGCCGTTGGCCCTGCCCGCGGGCATGAGTGAGGCCATGGCCGCCGCCTGGCGGGCCGAGGTCGTCGAACTGTGGCCGGCGCTCGCCGACGACGGGTTGCTCTCGGCGTACACGTTGGGGTCCCAGCTGGTGCTCGTGTGGTTGTCGACGTGGCGGGATCTGCCTCGGCTCGCCGACACCCGTGGGGCGGGGCCGACCAGTCGAGCGGCGGCGTTGGTCACGTGGTGGCGTGACCTCACCACGCGTGCCCGACAGCTGGGCGACACCGCCGTTGCCGACCACGCCGCCGCCGTGGCCGATGCCCTGGACTCGCGATTCGGGCCGAACCTGGATCTGGCGTTGTATCCGGCGTTCCGCTGAGGCAGCCGGAAAAGTCCGACGTGTCCCGCCGTGTACCGGGGGTGTCTCCCGGTGCGGTTACGGTCGAAGAGTGCACCAAGACGAACTGTTCAAGGTGAATCCGGACGTCGCCGAGTCCCCGTCCGAGCACTCGACGCCGCTTCAGGACGAGCCGCCACGTAACGCGCCTCTCGCGGTGCGGATGCGGCCCCGTTCGCTGGACGAGGTCGTCGGTCAGCAGCATCTGCTGGGACCGGGAGCGCCACTGCGCAGACTGGTGGAGGGCGCCACCCCGGCCTCGGTGCTTCTGTACGGCCCGCCGGGTACGGGCAAGACCACGCTGGCCAATCTCGTGTCCACGGCCACCGGTCGTCGGTTCGTGGCGTTGTCGGCCCTGTCAGCGGGTGTGAAAGAGGTCAGGGGCGTCATCGAGGAAGCCCGGCGCCGCCGCCAGTACGCGGTCGAGGACACCGTGCTGTTCATCGACGAGGTGCACCGGTTCTCCAAGGCCCAGCAGGACGCGTTGTTGGGGGCAGTGGAGGATCGCACCGTACTGCTCGTCGCGGCCACCACGGAGAATCCGTCGTTCTCGGTGGTCGCTCCGTTGCTATCGCGGTCACTGGTGTTGCGGTTGCACTCTCTGACCGACGACGACATCACCGAGCTCGTGCGCCGCGCGGTGGCCGACGAGCGTGGCCTGGCGGGCGAGGTCGAGGTGACCGACGACGCCGTGGCTCATCTGGTGCGGCTCGCGGCAGGGGACGCGCGTCGCGCGCTGACCGCTTTGGAGGCCGCTGCCGAGGCCGCCACGGCCACCGGTGCCCATCGTGTGGATCTCGCCACTGTGGAGTCCACCGTGGACAAGGCTGCCGTGCGCTACGACCGGGACGGTGATCAGCACTACGATGTCACCAGCGCGTTCATCAAGTCGATCCGCGGTTCCGACGTCGACGCCGCCCTGCACTACCTGGCGCGCATGATCGAGGCGGGGGAGGACCCCCGCTTCATTGCGCGCAGGCTGGTCGTACATGCCAGCGAGGACATCGGTCTGGCGGATCCGAGCGCTTTGCAGGCCGCCGTCGCCGCCGCTCACGCCGTGCAGTTGGTCGGAATGCCCGAAGGGAGGCTCGCGCTCGCCCAGGCGACCGTGCATCTGGCCACGGCGCCCAAGTCGAACGCCGTGATCACCGCCATCGACGCGGCGCTGGCCGACGTACGCGCGGGCGGTGTCGGTATCGTGCCTCCGCACTTGCGGGACGGTCATTACGCGGGTGCGGCCGCGCTCGGCAACGCGCAGGGCTACCGTTACCCGCACGACGTGCCCGAAGGAGTGCTGGCCCAGCAATATCCGCCCGACGAGTTGGTCGGCAAGAATTACTACCGGCCCAGCAGGCACGGCGCGGAACGTACCCTGTTCGAGCGCGTCCCCAAGCTTCGCCGCACGATCCGGGGAGGCGGTCGGTAGCGATCGACGACGCGCGGTAGCCTGACGGCCAATCCTGGTGGCCATGACAATTCTTGTAGGGAGGGCACGTGTCGGCAGGGCAGATCGCCGCGCTGATCGCCGCGGGGGCCTTCGTGTTGCTGGTTGTGTTCCTGGCGATCGCGTTGGTCAAGCTCGGCCGCACGCTGGACGAGGCTACGATCGCGATCCGCAAGGCGCACGAGAACACCGATCCGCTCCTGCACGGAGCCAATGAGACGATCACCCACGTCAACACACAGCTGGAGCGGGTCGACGGCATCACCGCCAACGCGCAGGCCGTGTCGGGCAACGTCTCGGCCCTGTCCTCGGTGTTCACCACCACGCTCGGGGGCCCGCTGGTCAAGCTGGCCGCGTTGTCGTACGGCATCAGCAAGGCGCTGCGGGCACGTCGCCGAAAGGCCGAGGAGGGCAAGCACTCTCGCCGCAGGAGGAAGAAGGGCGGTAGGCGATGAAGCGACTGTTCTGGCTCGGCGTCGGTGTCGTCGCCGGAGTGACGTTGTCCCGGAAAGCGAGTGAGACGGCTCGTCAGGCGACTCCTGCGGGGTTAGCCTCGAATCTGGGAGACGCCATGCGGGAGTTGGCCGGTGCGATCGGCGCGTTCGGCGCGGAAGTCCGCGCCGGCATGACTGAGCGGGAACAGGAGCTGAACGACATCGTGGAGCAGCGTTCGGGCCTGCCGCGGTCGACCGTAGCCAGAGGGGAGCGGGCGCGTGGTGGGCACACTGCGACCGAACCCCGGACGGGGCGAGCGCGACGGGCGGAGATCTGACGGTCGCCGTCGACATCGTCGATACCGACGCCCACGAGGTCTTCGCCTGTTTTCGTCCGCATCCACCCGGTCCGTGTGACACCGCGCCGGGACAGCCTCACGCCAAGGAAAACCAGTGGAAACTCACGAGATCAACAAGCGGTTCCTGGACCATTTCGAACGTCACGGACACACCAAGGTGCCCAGTGCGTCGCTGATCCTGGACGATCCCACGTTGCTGTTCGTCAACGCGGGCATGGTCCAGTTCAAGCCGTACTTCCTCGGCGAGGTGCCGCCGCCCTACTCCCGTGCCACGAGTGTGCAGAAGTGCGTGCGTACCGGCGACATCGACGAGGTCGGCAAGACCACCCGCCACAACACGTTCTTCCAAATGGCGGGCAACTTCTCGTTCGGTGACTACTTCAAGCAGGGCGCCATCGAGCTGGCGTGGGAGTTCATCACCAGCTCGCAGAACGAGGGCGGGCTGGGACTCGACCCCGACCGGCTGTGGGCCACCGTGTACGAGCACGACGCCGAGGCGGCCGCGTTGTGGCGTGACGTCGCGGGACTCCCTTCGGAGCGCATCCAGTTCCGGGGCGCGGACGACAACTACTGGGACATGGGCGTGCCCGGTCCGTCCGGTCCGTGCTCGGAGATCTACTACGACCGCGGTCCGGAATACGGCCGCGAGGGTGGTCCCGCGGTGGACGAGGACCGCTACCTCGAGATCTGGAACCTCGTGTTCATGCAGGAGATGCGCGGGGAGCAGAGCCCGAAGCAGGGGCATCCTCCCATCGGTGAGCTCCCGCAGAAGAACATCGACACCGGCATGGGTATCGAGCGTGTCGCCTACCTGTTGCAGGGAGTCGAGAACGTCTACGAGACCGATCTCGTGCGGCCGGTCATCACCAAGGCCGAGGAATTCTCGGGCCGTCGTTACGGCGCCGACCACGCGGACGACGTCCGGTTCCGGGTGATCGCCGACCATGCTCGTTCGGGTGTCATGTTGATCGCCGACGGTGTCACACCCGGTAACGAAGCCCGTGGGTACGTCCTGCGCAGGTTGCTGCGGCGCATCGTGCGGTCGGTGCGGCTGCTGGGCGTGCACGAACCGGTGTTGCCGGAGTTCGCCGCGGTGGTGCGGGACGCCATGTCTCCCTCCTACCCGGAGATCGCGCGGGACTTCGACCGCATCAGCGATGTGATGCGCGCCGAGGAAGAGGCGTTTCTGTCCACACTGACCAGTGGATCACGCATCTTCGACCTGGCCGCGCAGGAGACCAAGCGCTCCGGTGGCACGATCCTGGCCGGGGACAAGGCGTTCCAGCTGCACGACACCTACGGCTTCCCCATCGACCTGACGTTGGAGATGGCGGCCGAACAGGGCCTGTCGGTGGACGAGGAGGGTTTCCGCACCCTCATGGAGCAGCAGCGGCAGCGGGCGAAGGCCGCCGCCGCCGCGCGCAAGACCGGCCACGGTGACCTGTCGGTCTACCGCAGCCTGCTCGAACAGCACGGCGAGACCCAGTTCCTCGGCTACACCGATCTCCAGGCCACCGCGCGAGTGCTCGGTCTGCTCGTGGACGGAAAGCCCGTGCGGTCGGCGAGCGAGGGGAGCACCGCAGAACTGGTGCTCGACCGCACCCCGTTCTATGCCGAGGGCGGTGGGCAGATCGCTGACACCGGTGTGTTGATCGCTGAGGGCGCCGAACTGAAGGTCCTCGATGTGCAGAGGCTCGTACCGGGTCTGTTCGTGCACCGGGTCGAGGTCGTCGCGGGCGAGGTCGGTGTGGACACCCAACTCACCGCATCGGTGGACGGCACGCGTCGCGCGTCCATCGCCCGTTCGCACTCGGCCACCCACCTCGTTCACTCGGCGGTGCGCGGCGCCTACGGCAACCGTGCCGCCCAGGCCGGTTCGCTCAACACGCCCGGTCGCATGCGGTTCGACTTCACCACGCCGAAGTCGGTGTCGGACGACGTGCTCACCGAGGTGGAGGAGGAGGTCAACGACTACCTCCAGACCGACGTCGAGGTGCAGGCGTACACCACCACGAAGGACAGGGCCCTCGAACTCGGTGCGGTCGCGTTGTTCGGTGAGAAGTACGGCGACAACGTCCGCGTGGTCGACATGGGCAACTACTCGCGCGAGCTGTGCGGCGGGACCCACGTGGAGCGCATCGGCCAGCTCGGGTTGGTCAAACTCGTCAGTGATTCCTCGGTCGGCTCGGGCGTGCACCGGGTGGAGGCCCTCGTGGGCACCGACGCCCTGCGGCACGTGCGCAAGGAACAGCTGCTGGTGTCGCAGTTGGCGGGCACGCTCAAGGTGCCGACCGACGAGGTGCCGTCGCGTATCCAGGACGTGCTCACTCGTCTGCGCAACGCGGAGAAGGAGATCGAGCAGCTGCGGTTGCGCGAGGTGCTGAATTCGGCTTCGACGCTGGCCGAGAAGGCTCAGGACGTCGCCGGCATCACCGTCGTCGCCGAAAAACTCGACCAGGAGGTCGACGCGGGGGCGTTGCGCAAGCTCACGGGTGAGGTACGCAACCGGCTCGGGTCGCGACCGGGTGTGGTGGCGTTGTTCGCGCCGGCCGGTGAGGGCAAGGTCAGCTTCGTCGTCGCCACCACCGCAGCCGCGCGCGATGCCGGCCTGGCCGCGGGCAAGCTCGTTCCCGCATTCGCCGAGTCGGTCGGCGGTCGCGGTGGCGGCAAGCCCGACATGGCCCAAGGTGGTGGCAGCAAGCCCGAGGGCGTCGAGCGGGCGATCGAGGCCCTCCGCGCGGCGGTCGCGGCGAGCCGGTGAGCGACGTCCGGCCGGACCGGCCCGGAGTGGACGATCCCGGGCCCGGTCGGCGCCTCGCTGTTGACGTGGGAGCGGTCCGGGTCGGGGTCGCATTGAGCGATCCCGCGCCGATCCTGGCTTCCCCACTCGTTACCCTGTCGCGTGATGCCGACACCGACAGGGATCTCGAGGAGTTGGCTCGACTCGTCGCCGAGCACGACGTGGTCGAGGTGATCGTGGGACTGCCGAGGACACTGGCCGACCGCCACGGCACCGCTGCGGCCATCGCCACGGACTACGCACGGCGACTGGCGGAACGAGTCTCCCCTGTCGCGGTTCGGCTGGCCGACGAAAGGCTGAGCACGGTGAGCGCGAGCCGTATGCTCTCGCAGCGTGGCGTGAAGGGACGGAAGCAGCGGGCTGTGGTCGACCAGGCTGCCGCGGTGGAATTCCTGCAGGCTTGGTTGGATGCGCGCGCTGCCGCTGTCGCACGGGAGGCAGAACAGCAGTGAGCGCACCCTACGACGGCCCCGAACCGCGCAGGCGGCGGCAGGGGCCGCCGCGGCACCATCGGGAGCAACAGCCCCCACAGCCGCCGACACACTCTTCGCAGGACCCGTCACCACGCGGGCCACGGCATCAGGCTCCGCCGCCACGGCCCCCCAGGCATGCGATGAGTGGTGAGCACCCGCTGCCGCCACGCCGTCCGTCGCGTCCTCCACGTCATCAGGCACCCGCCCCGGATCTTCCTCCACGGCATGTGCGGAGCCAGGGTGATCTGCTGGACGACGGGAACGTGGCGACTCCCCCTCCACCACAACCGCCGCAGCGGCCACCACGGGCACCGGTTCCTGCGAGGGGGCCCGTGGGCAGGCCACCGATGCGGCGACGCAGGCCGTCACCGAACGACGGTGTCCCGCCGGACGACAACCCCACCGAGATCCTCGAACTCGACGAGCCCTACGACGATCTCTACGACGAGGAGATCGAGGGCGACTACCGGGACTACGAGGATTACGACGACTACGAGGATTACGACGACTACGACGATTACGAGGACTACGACGATTACGAGGCCGACTCCGGGGACCGTGCTGCCGACGACCTCCGGGACGACGCACGTGACGACCTCGACGACCGAGGCCGGGACCGTGGTGGTCTCGGTGTCCTCGACGACACCGAGGACCACGACGGATACGACTCCGACGACGACCGTGCTGAATCGGAGTACGACGACGAGCAGGACGACGACCCCGACACCAAGCGCGAAAGTCGGGGCCGCCGGCTGCTGAAGTGGCTGGCCGTGCTCCTGCTGTTGGCAGGGTTGAGCGCGGGCGCCTTCCTCGGCGCGCGCGAACTGCTAGGCTTCGGCTACGACGACTACGAAGGTCCCGGCGAGAACGACGTGATCCTCCACGTGGAGGAGGGCGATGTCACCAGTGTCATCGCGGCCAAGCTCGCCGAGCTCGACGTGGTGGCCAGCCCGGAGGCGTTCGTCAAGGCCGGCGAGGACGACGAGCGGGTGCTCGGTATCCAGCCCGGCTACTACCAGGTCAAGACCAAGATGTCGGGCGAGGCGGCTGTACAGGCCCTAGTGGACGAAGACGCCAGGGTCGGGCATCTCCAGGTCAGGGCGGGCACCAAGCTCTTCGACGTCATCCAGCCCGACGAGTCGGTGACGCCGGGGGTCTTCACGTTGCTGGAGCAGGCGTCGTGTGCCCGGGTGAACGGGGAAGAGACGTGTGTGTCGGCCGATGAGCTGCGCGAGACCGCGGATTCCGCGGACCTCGCCGAGCTCGGTGTGCCCAACTGGGCCGTGGAGAGTGCGGAGAAGGCCCCGGGCGGCCGCAAGCTGGAGGGCCTGATCGCGCCGGGTGTCTACGACATCAGGCCGGGCGGAGACGCCGAGGAGGTGCTGTCGCAGGTGCTCGAGGCCTCGGCCACGAGGCTGGAGGCGGCGGGCCTGCCGAGCGCCGCGGACGATACACCGTACAGCCCGTACGAGATCCTGGTCATCGCGTCGATCATCGAGTTGGAAGGCGTGGAGGCCGATTTCGCGAACGTCTCCAGCGTCATCTACAACCGGGTGGAGATCGATATGCCGCTGCAGATGGACTCCACGGTCAACTATCCGTCGAAGCGACCGCTTTTGACCACCACGGAAGAGGCACGGAACAAGAAGACACCCTGGAACACGTACGCGATGGCCGGCCTCCCTCAGACTCCGATCGGCTCGCCGAGCCCGAAGTCGATCGAAGCGGCGTTGAACCCGGCGGACAACGGCTACAAGTACTTCGTCAAGTGTGAAAAGGACGGCCGGTCGTGCTTCAACGAGGAGTACGAGGACCATCAGGCCGCTCAGAGGGATGCGAGGGACCGGGGTGTCTACTGAGCCCAGTATGTCCACAGTGGTTCCTCGTAGGGCCGGTGTGCTCGGTTCGCCCGTGCAACACTCGCTGTCGCCCGTTCTGCACAACGCCGCGTACGCCGCGCTCGGCCTCGATGGATGGCGCTATGACGCGCACGAGATCGACGACAAGGCTCTGCCGGAGTTCGTGCGGGCACTCGGCGACGAGTGGGTGGGCCTGTCGGTGACCATGCCCGGAAAGCGCGTGGCACTGGAGATCGCGGAGGATGTCACACCACGGGCGACGGCCGTGGGGGCGGCCAACACCCTGTTCCGGCTGCCGACCGGAGGGTGGCGTGCGGACTGTACCGATGTGGACGGTGTCGTAGGCGCGTTGCGCGCTGCCGGCGGCTTCCAGCCCGGGGGTGGGAGGACTGCCGTGGTACTGGGGGCGGGCGGAACGGCGGCGGCGGCCGTGGCGGGTTTCGGTGAGCTCGGGCTGACCGACGTGCATCTCGTCGTACGAGAGCCCGCTCGTGCTCGGGCGACGGCTGAGGCGGCACGCCGTGCCGGGCTGGACGTCGCCGTCCACATGTGGGCGGAAACCGACTTCGCCGAGCTCTCTTCGACGGCGGCGGTGCTGGTGAACACCGTGCCTCCCGAAGCCGTGGCCCCTCACGTGGACGAGCTCGCCGCTGCGCCGTGTGTGCTCGACGTGATCTACCACCCCTGGCCGACACCGTTGGCCGAGGCCGTGGCGGCCCGGAGCGGGCGGGTGGCCACGGGACTGGACATGTTGCTCCACCAGGCGTTCGGCCAGGTGGAGCAGTTCACCGGACTCCCGGCACCGCGTGAGGTGATGCGGGACGCCCTACGAGAGGCCACCGGACACATCCTGCCGCTGCCGCTGGAGTGAGCGGCTCGCCGCGTCGACACGACTACGGAACGTGTGCGTTCACCGCTGTTCACTTTCGTCCGATAGGGTCACTCGGTGAACGCGTTGGAGGTGCGATGCGCAAGACGTGGGCGGTGGCGTTGGCAGCCACTCTGGTGCTGTCGGTGACCGGTGGAACGGCTCAGGCGAGGCCGGGGCCTCAGGACACGGTGCGTTTCGCGACGTTCAACGCCTCGCTCAACCGGTCGGCCGAGGGCGAATTGCTCGACGATCTGTCCACTCTCGACGACGAGCAGGCTCGCGTCGTCGCCGAGGTGATCCAGCGCAGCAGGCCGGACGTACTGCTGGTGAACGAGTTCGACTACGTACCGAACAACGCGGCCGCTGACGCGTTCCGGCGAAACTACCTGGAGGTGCCGCAGAACGGCGCCGAACCGATCCACTACCCGTACGCCTACACCGCCCCGGTGAACACGGGGGTGCAGACCGGACACGACCTCAACCGCGACGGAATGGTCGGAGGCCCCGACGACGCCCACGGGTTCGGTGAGTTCGTCGGACAGTACGGGATGCTCGTGCTGTCGCGTCACCCGATCGACACGGACCGGGTTCGAACGTTCCAGACCTTTTTGTGGAAGGACATGCCGGACGCGTTGCTTCCCGACGATCCGGCCACGCCGGAACCAACGGACTGGTATTCGGCCGAGATGCTGGAGACACTGCGGCTGTCGTCGAAGTCTCATTGGGACATTCCCGTCCAGACCGGGCGACGCACCGTGCACGTGCTCGCCGCACATCCGACTCCGCCATCCTTCGACGGGCCGGAGGACCGCAACGGCACCCGCAACCACGACGAGATCCGATTCTGGGCCGACTACGTGACCCCGGGGCGAAGCGGTTACATCTACGACGACGAGGGACGTCGTGGTGGGCTCCGCCCAGGGGAGCGGTTCGTGGTCGTCGGCGACTACAACGCCGATCCCTTCGACGGAGACAGCACCGAGGACGCGATCCACCGGCTTCTCGACGCACCTCGGGTTCACGACACCGCCCCGGCGAGTGTGGGAGCGGCCGTCGCGGCCAGGCTGCAGGGTGGAGCCAACGACGAGCATCGAGGACGACCGTGGCTGGACACCGCGGATTTCGGGGACGAATCACCGGGCAATCTGCGTGTGGATTACGTACTGCCCTCCCGCGGTATGAAAACGGGCCGCAGCGGCGTCTTCTGGCCGGTGCCGGGCACCCGCCTCGACCACCTCAACGACGCCTCCGACCACCACCTGGTGTGGGTGGACGTACGCCCCTGACACCTTGCTCCGCCCCAGCGAACGCGTGTCGTGCGCGCTGGGACGTTAGCGTAGAGGCATGCGCATCGCCATTCTCGACGACTACCAAAACATCGCACTCGAACTCGCGGACTGGGACTCGCTGAACGCCGAGGTGCAGGTCTTCACCGAGCACATCGCTGACCCCGACGAATTGGTGCGGCGGCTGGCCGGTTTCGACGTGGTCGTCGCCATGCGCGAGCGCACACCCTTCCCCGAGTCGGTGTTAAGCCGCCTTCCCGACCTACGGTTACTGGTCACGACAGGGCAGCGCAACGCCTCCATCGACGTCGAGGCGGCACGCCGACACGGCATCGTCGTGTGCGGCACCGGATACCTGCCGCATCCGACGGTGGAACTGACGTGGGCATTGATCCTCGCGGCGTGCCGAAACCTGCCCACCGAACTGCGCGCGATGCGGGAGGGCGGCTGGCAGACCACCGTCGGTACCGGCCTGCGAGGAAAGACCCTCGGTGTGCTCGGTCTCGGGCGGCTCGGAGCACAGGTCGCCCGCGTCGGGCAGGCGTTCGGCATGCGCACCATCGCGTGGAGCCAGAACCTCACCGCCGAACGAGCCGCCGAACACGATGTCACGGCGGTGTCCAAGGACGAGCTCTTCGCGACCTCCGACGTGCTGACGGTGCACCTCGTCCTGAGCGAACGGACGCGCGGATTGATCGGCGCTGCCGAACTCGCGGCGATGAAGCCGACCGCGCTGCTGGTGAACACCTCTCGTGGCCCGATCGTGGAGGAGGACGCGCTGATCCGGGCGTTGAGGCAGAACGTCATCGGTGGTGCTGCCCTGGACGTCTACGATGAGGAACCGTTGCCCGCCGACCACCCGTTGAGGACGCTGCCCAATGCTGTGTTGACACCTCACATCGGGTTCGTCACCCGGGATGTCTACGAGGTGTTCTACCGAGATGCCGTGGCAGACATCGCCGCCTACCAGAAGGGCGCGCCGATCCGGGTTCTCGAGCGCTGACAACACTGGCAGCGCGGGCAGTCCTGGCCGAACCGGTTCGCTAGACCTTGGCGGGCCTGTGTTCCGCGGTGAGGCCGGTCAGGCGAGTTCGGTGAGCACGGCGTCGCTGAACTCCGGCCACACCTCGGCGGCCCAGGGGCCGAACGCGCGGTCGGTGAGGGCGATGCACGCCACGCCCGCCTCGGGGTCGACCCAGAGGAACGTGCCGGATTGTCCGAAGTGCCCGAATGTCCTGGGTGAGTTGCGCTTGCCCGTCCAGTGCGGATCCTTGTGGTCGCGCAGTTCGAACCCGAGACCCCAGTCGTTCGGCTTCTGGTGGCCGAACCCGGGAAGGACGCCGTTGAGGCCGGGGAAAGCGACTCGGGTGGCATCGTCCAAGGTGGAACGATCGATCAGAGTGGGCGCTTGCAGCTCCCCGGCGAAGCGGATCAGGTCGTTCACAGTGGACTCCGCACCTGCGCCGGGCGATCCCTTGAGGACCGTGTCACGCATGCCGAGCGGCTGCAACAGGGCCTCGTCCTGGTAGACATCGAACGCGATACCGGTGTGCTCGGCGAGCGCGTCGGCGAGCTGCTGGAACCCCGCGTTGGAGTACAGCCGTCGTTTACCGGGTTCGGCGAGCACCTTGTGTTCGTTGAACCCGAGACCGGCGGTGTGCGCGAGCAGGTGGTGGATCGTGGAACCCTCCGGCCCGGCAGGGGTGTCCAGCTCCACCGCGCCTTCTTCCAACGCGATCAGGGTGGTGTAGGCGGTGAGCAATTTGGTGACCGAGGCGAGGGGGAACACCCGGGCCGTGTCGCCGTGGGTGCCCAGAACCGTCCCGTCGTCCTTCACCACCGCCGCCGCGGCGTTGTCGACGGGCCACTGCTCGATCAGCCGCACACTGTCCATGTCCTCACTCTAACCGGGGGGTGGCACGGAGCAGCGGACACGCGGCCACTGCACGTGGGCAGGCGCGCGGACAGGTCGACCGACACTGCGGACACGACTACGCAGGCTGCGGACACGACTACGCAGGCTGCGGACACGGCTACGCAAGCTGCGGACACGGTGGTCAGGTCAGGTGGCGGGTGAACCACGTCGCCGCGAGGTCGGCGACCCGTTCGAGCGCGCCGGGCTCTTCGAACAGGTGGGTCGCGTTCGGCACGACCGCCAGTTCCACAGGCCCGAGCATGCGCTGGGCGGCCTGCTCGTTGAGACAAAGTACCTGCGTGTCCTCCCCGCCCACGACCAGCAGAGTCGGGCACTCCACCCCGGCCAACGCGGCACCGGCGAGATCCGGACGGCCGCCCCGGGAGACGACCGCCCGCACGGCTTCGGGCCTGCGTGCCGCCGCCACGAAGGCTGCCGCCGCTCCGGTGCTCGCGCCGAAGAGCCCGATCGCCAGGTCCCGGGTGGTGACGTCCTCGCGTAGCTGATCCACGGCTGTGACGAGCCGGTCGGAGAGCAGATCGATGTCGAACCGCAGCCGGCCGGTCACCGCGTCGTAGCGCCCTTCGTCGGCGGTGAGGAGATCGAACAACAATGTCGCAAGACGCTGATCCTGAAGACTGCGGGCCACCGCCACGTTGCGTGGACTGTTCCGGGAACTGCCGGAACCGTGCGCGAACGCCACCACACCGAGCGTGTCCGCGGGAACGGTGAGGTCGCCCGACAGCGCTGTCGAACCCGTCGCGACGCCGAACGGGACGGTCATGGCTGGACTCCCGAGTACCGGTCGAGTAACGCCACCACCTCATCGTCGTCGATCTGCGAGAAATCGGCGTACCACTGTCCGACGGCTTGGAAGTGCGGCGGTTCGGACACGCAGAGCACCGCGTCCGCCTCGTTCCGCAGAGCGGCGGCCGCCGGTGGTGCGCACACGGGGACGGCGAACGTGAGCGTGCGGGGCCCGCTCTCGCGCAGGGAACGCAACGCCGCCGTAGCCGTCACGCCGGTGGCGAGCCCGTCGTCGACCACGATCACGTCCCGCCCTTCGAGACGTTCGGGGTCGCGACCGCTCTGGTAGACGCCGAGTCGGCGCAGCGCTTCCTCACGCTCTCGTGCGCTCGTCGAGGCCAGGTCGTCTCGGGTCAGGCCGAGCAGTCTGAGACTGCGCTCGTCCAACACGACGGGGCCGTACGGGGTGACAGCGCCGACGCCGAATTCGGGGCGCCCAGGAGCCCCGATCTTGCGGGCGACCGCGACACCCAGGGGAGCGTGTAGGGCGGACGCGACCTCCACGGCCACGGGAACGCCGCCCCGAGCCAGCCCGAGCACCACCGGGTCGACCCAGTCCATCTCCTTGAGCATCTCGGCCAACGCTCGCCCGGCGTCGCTGCGGTCGGCGTAGAACCGTTCCGTGATCGCTGTCTTGCGGGTCATCGGATTCACCGCCTCAGCCCGGTTCGCCTCGCCGTTTACGGTGGATGACCCATCCCAGGTCCACCGCGCTACCTGCCGCCACGATGGCGAGGAAAACGGTGCCCCACCACATGTCAAACCAGGCGAATAGGATCGCTCCGCCCACACACAACACCACGGCCAGGCTCGCCAGCACGATGCGTAGTGTCAGTGCGCTGTAGGCGGGTGCGGCCCCGCCGAAACCTCCGGTGGGGTCGTGGTAGTCGGGCAGACCACGTTCGTAGTCCTCGCGGGTGCGTGGACGTTGGTGTCGTGCTCGTGCCTGCATGCCCGGCGGGTACCCCGTTGGGGCGAAACGCACACGGCCCGGTCCATATCGAGGGACCGGGCCGCGGGTGATCGATGTCCCGACTACTCGTCGAGGTCCTTGATGATCAGCTCGGCGACCGCTTCCACGGCCGCCTGCGCGCCCTCGCCTTCGGCGGCGATCACCACGGTGTCACCGTGTTTCGCGCCGAGGGTCATCAGGTTGAGCACGCTGGATGCCTGCACGGGCGTGCCGCCGTCCTTGGCGATGGTCACCGGCACGGACTGGGCGGCGGCGGTCTTGGCGACCAGCGCGGCCGGTCGGGCGTGCAGGCCGACCTTGCTCGCCACCGTCACTGTGCGTTCGGCCATGTCGTCATCCCTTCTGCGTCGGGTTGTCGTTCGTTGCGGAGGAGTCGGAACCACGGGTGGCCGCCTCGTCGGAGACGGTGGGGGATTCGGCGGTCTCGGCGCTGCTTTCGTCCTCCTCGCGGCCGGGCGTGCGGAGGTTCCACTTGGTGATCACCCAGCGGAACAGCAGGTAGTAGATCGCCGCGTAGACCAGGCCGATCGGGATGAGCAGCCATGCCTGACTGGCCGCAGGTGCCCCGGCGTTGAGCAGGAAGTCGATCCCGCCCGCCGAGAACATGAACCCGAGGTGGATGTCCAGCGCGTTCACGAGCGCGAGCGAGATACCGGTGAGCACCGCGTGAAGGAAATAGAGCGGGAACGCGACGTACATGAACGCGAACTCGATCGGCTCGGTGATACCGGTGAGGAACGCCGTGAGCGCGGCCGAGATCATGATGCCGCCGACGACCTTCTTCTGACTCGGGCGGGCGGTCTGCCAGATCGCCAGCGCCGCGGCGGGCAGGGCGAACATGAAGATCGGGAAGAACCCGGTCATGAAGGCGCCGGCTTCGGGGTCGCCCTCGAGGAAGAAGTTGTTGATGTCGCCACCGTCGAGCACGAACCACACGGGCACGTTGAGCAGTTGGTGCAGGCCGATGGGGATGAGCAGCCGGTTCAGCACGCCGTAGACGCCGCCGCCGATCACGGCGTCGCTGGTGACGAGCTCACCGAGGCTGTGGATGCCCGCGTCGATGACGGGGAAGATCAGGCCGAACACCACGCCCAGCAGCACGAGCACCAACGAGTTGACGATGGGCACGAACCGTCGGCCGCCGAAGAACGCCAGGTAGGGCGGTAGTTTCGTCCGGTAGAAGCGTTGCCACATCACGGCGGTCACCAGGCCCACCACCACACCGGAGAGCACACTGTAGGGCCATTTGATCGGCGCGAGGTACCAGCCTTCCTCGAACCCTTCCATCTCGTCGATGGGCGCGAAGACCTGGACGACCTTGTTGAACACGACGAAGCCGACCACGGCGGCCACGCCGGTGGAGCCGTCCCCCTTGCGCGCGAAACCGACCGCGATGCCGACCGCGAACAGCAACGGCAACCAGTCGAACAGCCCGCCGCCCGCGGCGGCCAGTACCTTCGCGACATCCTCTGTGGCCTGCCAGCGGCCCAGCATGTCTTCCTGGCCGAGCCGCAACAACAGGCCGGCGGCGGGCAACGTGGCGATGGGCAGCATGAGGCTGCGGCCGAACCGTTGCAGCCCGGCGAGGCGCTTTCCCTTACGTTTCGCTGAGTCGGATGTGGTGGTCATCTGTGTTCTCCCTGCACTGCTGGGTTCGGTTTCGTGATGTGGCCGGAGTTCGGCGCACGGGTGCTTGATGTGGTGTCCAGTGAGACGGTCAACCGGTAGCGATCTCCCCGGTACCAGGACGTCGTGTCCTCCGCCGCTCGCCCACCGACGCGGGACACCCGTTGGAAGACCAGCAGCGGGGCGCCGGTCCGCAGTTCCAGCAGCCGTGCGTGGTGTGTTCCTGCCGTCGCGGCGGTGACGGTCTGGTAAGCGGTGTCGAATCGCACACCGTGCCGTTGTGCGAGCTGGGCGTATATCGATCCGGTCAGATCGAGGTCGAGCAGGCTCGGTACGACCCCGGGGTGGTACCAGCCGTCCTCGACGGCGAACGGGAGGCCGTCGGCGAGCCGCAGCCGCCTGATTCGGTACGCGGAGGCCCGGGGAGTGAGCCCGAACGTCCGGCGGACGGGTTCGGGAGGAACGGCGGTGGCGATGGACAGGACTTTGCTGCCGGGCGTGAGCCCACGCCTGCGCATGTCCTCGGTGAAAGACACAAGATGCAGCGAGAGGTCGATGCGGCGATGCGCGGTGAAGGTGCCGCGACCTCGTACCCGGCGTAGCAGCCCTTCGTCCACTAGCCGCCCGACCGCGCTGCGGACGGTGAGGCGGGACACGCCGTAGCGTTCGGCCAGGTCCCGTTCCGACGGGATCGGTGTGTCGGGGGGAAGCTCGTGCTCCACCATGCGGCGCAGGATCTCGCGTAGCTGCGCGTATTTGGGGGTCGGCCCGTCCAGAACACGAGCGGCACGGTCGGCTTGCCCGGCCGCGTCATCGCGAGCCCGGTCCATCGTTACCTCCGTACTCTCGCCTCAGCGGGCTCGCAATTGGTACGTTCCGGTCTAGACCACTGGTGTGGTGGGGCAGAATGCTCCGCAACCCGCCCGGGTGTCAACCACCGTTACTGGTTTGTGGCTGGTGGGATGAGAACACGACAGGAGAGCACGAGGAGGCTGTGATGGCGGACGGTAGGCCGGAGAAGATTCTTGCGGCGCTCGGCGGCGCCGACAACGTCGTCGAGATCGAGGGGTGTATCACGCGTTTGCGTTGCGAACTGGAAGACGGCTCTGTCGTCGACGAAGGGGCGCTCAAGCAGCTCGGGGTGCACGGGGTCACCAAGATGGGCGACGTCGTGCAGGTGGTCGTCGGGCCCGAGGCCGACGCCATCGCCGAAGACATCCAGGACCTGCTGTGAGCATGATCGTGCAAAGCCCGGTCACCGGCACGACGGTGTCGATGGCCGACGTGTCCGACGACGTGTTCGCGCAGGCGATGGTGGGTCCGGGCCTTGCGATACAGCCGGACGGAGGGCGCTCGGACGCGCTGTCGCCGATCGACGGCACGGTGGCGACCCTGCATCCCCATGCCTTCGTCGTCGCGGGGAAGGACGGACGGGCGGTGCTCGTGCACCTGGGCATCGACACGGTGAAGCAGCAGGGTGAGGGCTTCACGCTGCACGTGGCGCGCGGGGACGCGGTACGGGCGGGCCAGCTTATGATCAGCTGGGACCCCGATGCCGTGCGCGCGGCGGGTTACTCGCCCGTGGTGCCGGTCGTCGCCTTGGACGCAACCCCTGACGCGCTGTCCACCGTGGCGCCCGGTGAACGGATCGCCGCGGCGGAGAAGCTGTTCACCTGGATTGCCTGAACATTCGAGGTAGCCGACGTCGAAAGACGGGGTCGTGGCCGGGCCCCGTCAGGCCGTGACGATGCGCCCACCGTCGACCGTGACATCGAGGCGGGGCAGGGGACCGTAGGCCGGCCCGCCCTGCACGTCGCCGGTGAACGGGTCGAAGGTGGAGTTATGACAGGGGCAGCGCAGCCGGGACTCCTCGGCGAGCACCGTGCAGCCCTGGTGCGTGCAGATGGCGTGGAAGGCGACGACCTCGTCCTCGGTGCGCCGCGACACGATGATCTCCTGGTCGTCGGGCGTGGTCACGGACACGGCCGAGCCCACGGGAATGTCGTCGAGCACGGCGAGTTCGGTGCCCTTCGCCACGCTCGGCTGCGACTGAGAGGCCTCGCGGGAGTTCCCTCCCGCGCAAGCGGTGAGGGCGGTTCCGCCGAGAGCCACTCCGGCCACGGCGGCACAGGTGGTCAGCACGGTGCGGCGATCGTGCGTTCGTCCGGTCATGTTCTCCCCAATGCCGTCGAGTCTGTGGTGGTCGGTGGTTGTCGTCCCGGGAAGAAAGTGACGTTTCGCTCTCCCGTCCGCCGGCGTGGCCGGTGCGGTACCTACGGGCAGCGTCGACGCTACCGAGAGTCGCTTGATATTCGCTGGTGGACACTCACCGTGTTCGTGTGGCGTCATCCGGGGCGTGGGCAACCATTCCACATTGTCGGACGCGACGCTGCTGTCACTCGATCGGGGTGGATTCGCGGCTGTTCGTGACCGACAGGCACCATTCGCTCACCGACCGGCTTGTCGAGGCTGTGGTGTTCTCCCAGGCTGGCGGTCATGTACGAGGGTCTCCTGCTGATCTGCCTCGGGGCCGCCATCGGCTGGGCTGCCAGCCGTTCCCTGGCCCGCGCACGTCGGACCGCCGCCGTTCCGGCCGGGTGGTGTGCCACCGCGACCGGTGCGCTGTGGGGCGTGGTGTGGGGATTGGGGGAGACCGGTGCGCTGCCGAGCTGGTGGCTTCCTGTGCCCTTGGCCGCCACCGCGTTCGCCGTGCCACTCGCCAGCGCCGACCTGCTGTATCGCCGACTGCCGGATGTTCTCACCCTGCCCGCGTACGGACTCGCGGGCGCGGCCGTGGGAACCGCGGCGATCAGCGGCCCCGGCCCACCTCTGGCGGTGACGGCTCTCGCCGGGGGCGGTGTGACTTTGGCTGCCCACCTGCTGGTGCACGGCATCGCCCCGGACTCGCTCGGGGCCGGAGACGTCAAGCTGTCGGGAAGCCTGGGGATGCTGGCGGCAGCTGCGGGCTGGCCGACGTTAGTGTTCTCGCTGGTGTCGGCGTCGCTGCTCACCGCGGGATTGGCCGGAGCGGCCGCTCTGGTCGGTTCGCGGCGGTGGAGCGGGGGTGTCCCGCACGGTCCGGGGCTTCTGGCGGCCACGTGCCTGGGTGTGGTGTTTCCGGGGGAGGCGTCCGTGGTGGGCATGGGCAGCTGACGCGACTTTTTCGGTGCGTGACAACATTGGCGATGTGTTGCGTTGGATAACCGCTGGTGAATCGCATGGTCCCGCCCTCGCCGCCATTCTCGAAGGCATGGTGGCCGGCGTGGAGATCACGACGGACGAGGTGGCCGAGCAGTTGGCCCGTCGGCGGCTCGGTTTCGGCCGAAGCCCGCGAATGGGGTTCGAGACCGACCGCGTCGAGTTCCTCGGCGGTGTCCGACACGGGGTCACCCAGGGCGGCCCGATCGCGGTGAAGATCGACAACACCGAGTGGCCCAAGTGGGAGAAGGTGATGGCCGCCGACCCGGTGGAGCCGTCCGAACTGGAGGGCCTCGCCCGCAACGAGCCGCTGACCCGGCCGCGTCCCGGCCACGCCGATCTGCCCGGCATGTTGAAGTACGGCTTCGACGAGGCCAGGCCGGTGTTGGAACGGGCCAGCGCCCGGGAGACCGCCTCCAGGACGGCCCTGGGGACGGTGGCGCGGGCGTTTCTGCGCCAGTTGTTGGGCGTCGAGATCGTCAGCCACGTCGTGTCGATCGGTCGGGCGAAGGCACCTGAGGGACCGTTGCCGGGACCGGGCGACCTGGCGGCTGTGGACGACAGTCCCGTGCGTGCTTTCGGCCAGGAGGCCACCGATGCGATGGTCGCCGAGGTCGAGAAGGTGAAGCGGGCCGGTGACACCGTGGGCGGCGTGGTCGAGGTGATCGCCTACGGGCTGCCGCCCGGTCTCGGGTCGCACGTGCACTGGGACCGCCGCCTCGACGCGAGGCTCGCGGGTGTGTTGATGAGCGTTCAGGCCATGAAGGGCGTCGAGGTCGGCGATGGGTTCACCACCGCCGAGCGATGGGGTAGTGAGGCCCACGACGAGATCGACGCGGATTCCGGGCCGAACGGCGTCACGCGGCGCAGCAACCGCGCAGGCGGCCTCGAAGGCGGGATCACCAACGGCGAGCCGTTGCGGGTCCGGGTGGCCATGAAGCCGATCTCCACCGTTCCCCGTGCACTGTCCACTGTCGATGTCGCGACCGGGGAGCCCGCCGTGGCGATCCACCAGCGTTCCGACGTGTGTGCCGTGCCCAGGGCGGGTGTGGTGTTGGAGTCGATGGTGGCGCTCGTCCTCGCCGATGCGGCGCTGGAGAAGTTCGGCGGCGACTCGTTGTCCGAGTCGAGGCGTAACGTCGAGACGTACACGGCCGACCTGCGGGAGTTCTGGAAGCGGGCGGAACGATGAGTGGCAGGACGGGGAAGGGGCCGATCGTCTTGGTCGGCCCGCCCGGTTCGGGTAAGAGCACGGTGGGCGAGTCGCTGGCCGAGCGGCTCGGCGTCGACTTCCACGACGCCGACGCCGACATCGAGAACGAACAGGGCCGGACGATCTCCGACATCTTCGCCGCCGACGGCGAGCCCGCGTTCCGCGTGATCGAGGAGCGGACCGTAGACCGTGGTCTACGGGAGTACACGGGTGTCTTCGCGCTCGGCGGCGGTGCCGTGCTCTCCGAAGTGACGCGCGAGCGGTTGTCCGGCCACACGGTGGTGTTCCTCAACGTCAGCATGGCCGAGGGGGTGCGCCGCACCGGCCTGTCGACCGCGCGGCCGCTGTTGGCCGGAGTCAACCCGAGGGCGACCTACAGGACGTTGTTGGAAGCACGGCTGCCGATGTACCGGCAGGTGGCCGATGTCGAGATCGACACCAGTTCTCGCGGGCCCGCCGAGGTGGTTGACGAGATCTTCACGAGCTTGTTCGCGTCCACCGAGACAGGCCGAGACGGATAGAGACAATGATCGCCTCGTGTCCCGGGTGGTGAGCCACTCGTGAGGTCATCGAGGTCGAACCGTAGTCGCCCCAGTGAGGAGGAACATGAACGAGCCCGTCCGTATCCCGGTTCGGACCGCGCAGCCTTACGACGTCGTGGTGGGCCGGGGCCTGCTCGGCGAACTGACCGAGACGGTGCGGGACGCCTCCCGAGTCGCGATCATCCACCCGCCCACGTTGACCACCACGGCCGAGGCCGTGCGCGGTGAACTCGCGGAAGCCGGCCTCGACGCCCACCGGGTCGAGATCCCCGACGCCGAGGACGGCAAGGCCCTCACGGTGGCCGACTTCTGCTGGGAAGTGCTCGGGCGGATCGGGCTCGATCGTCGTGGCATGGTAGTCGCGTTGGGTGGCGGCGCTGTCACCGACCTCGCCGGGTTCGTGGCGGGGACGTGGATGCGTGGCGTCCGGCTGGTCAACGTGCCCACCACGTTGCTGGGCATGGTGGACGCCGCGGTCGGCGGCAAGACCGGCATCAACACCGACGCGGGCAAGAATCTCGTGGGGGTCTTCCACGAACCTTCGGCCGTGCTCGTGGATCTCGCCACCCTGGAGACCCTGCCGACCAACGAACTCGTCGCCGGCATGGCCGAGGTCGTCAAGGCCGGGTTCATCGCCGATCCCCGTATTCTCGAACTGATCGAGGCCGATCCCGCCGCGGCCGTGGACCCCACCGGGGATGTGCTGGCCGAGCTGGTGCGGCGGTCGATCCAGGTGAAGGCCGACGTCGTCTCCGCCGACCTGCGTGAGTCGAATCTGCGCGAGATCCTCAACTACGGCCATACACTCGGTCATGCCATCGAGCGCCGGGAACGGTACCGGTGGCGGCACGGCGCGGCGGTCAGTGTGGGACTCGTGTTCGCGGCCGAGCTCGCGCGTCTGGGGGGCCGACTCGACGACGAGACGGCCGACCGGCACGTATCCGTTCTCCAAGCGCTGGGTCTTCCGACGACCTACGATCCCGACGCGCTACCACAGCTGATCGAGACCATGCGATCGGACAAGAAGACACGCTCGGGCACGTTGCGGTTCGTGGTGCTCGACGGTCTGGCCAAACCCGGCAGGTTGGAAGGACCCGACCCCTCGTTGTTGGCCGGCGCCTACTCGGCCGTTGCGGGCGGATCGTCGAGTAACGGGGGTGTGCTGTTGTGACCGTGTACGTGTTGAACGGGCCCAATCTCGGCAGACTGGGCACGCGGGAACCGGATGTGTACGGCGCCACCACCTACGACGACCTCGTGCGTCTCTGTGTCGAGACGGGATCCGAGCTCGGCCTCGATGTCATGGTGCGCCAGACCGACCACGAGGGCGAGCTCGTGGGTTGGTTGCACGAAGCCGCGGACGCCGCCGCCCCGGTCGTGCTCAACGCCGGAGCGTGGACCCATTACTCGATCGCGGTGCGGGACGCGGCCGCGCAGCTGCGGGCGCCGTGGATCGAGCTGCACATCAGCAACGTGCACGCCCGCGAGTCGTTCCGACACCACAGTGTCCTGTCCGACATCGCCACGGGAGTGATCGCCGGGCTCGGTGTGGACGGTTATCGTCTGGCGTTGCGGTGGGTGGCTGACAACGTCCGCTGATGTGTCGCCGCCGGGTCGTCCCGGCGCAGGGGCGGGAGGTTCGGCAGGTCACCATGGGCAAGGACCGATACCGAAGATCGATCGTCGCTTTGATACTCAGCGCGGTCGTCGCGTTGGCGGCCGCGTGCACGTCGGACGAGACGCCACCGCACGCCGAGGCTCCCCCGTCTCGCGACGACCGTGGCTCGGGAGCCGGACAGGCTGAGGCGACCCCTGCTCCTCCACCCGCGACGTTGTCCGTCGACAGTCCGCGCGGCGGCGATCGCGTGGTGGCCAGCGGCGGGGCCGACTCCGTGTACAACTACGGCCCGACGGTGCTGGTGGACGGCGACACCGTGCGTATGTGGTGGTGCAGCCAGTACGGGAGTGCCGCCCCTCCCGGTGACGACATCCTGTACGCCGTGGCCGATTCGCCCGACGGCCCGTTCACCGGTCCCGACGGCGGTATCCCGCAGGCCGTGTTGTCGGGCAACCCCGGTCATTTCGATGCCGTGCACACCTGTGATCCGACGGTGCTGCGGGTCGATGGGACCTACTACCTGTACTACACGGGAGCGGCGGGCGACGACCAGGAGTACGGCAACGCCATCGGATTGGCCACCAGCACCGACGGTGTGCACTGGACCCGCTCCGGAGGAGAGCCCGTCGTCACACCGTCGCACGACACGCATCGCGACAACACCTATGGAGCGGGACAACCCGCGGCGGTGTATCTCGACGGCTGGTTCTATCTGATGTTCACCGACACCACGGGCGAGGCCGCGGGGTGGAACGGCGGGGGACAGTTCCTGTTGCGGTCACAGGACCCGACGTTCTCGTCGGGGGTCGAGGCACTGGGCCGGGACGGTTTCGTCGCCGTGCCCGGTACCGATTCGCCACGCACTCGTTCGGTCGTGGACGCCTTCAGTGCCGATCTGATGTGGGTCGACGCGTTGGACTCGTTCGTCATCGCCCACCAAACCGCCGAGGGCACCACTTTGACATTCTGGAACCGGGACTTCACGGCTCGGCCGTACGAGCCGGTGCTCATCCGCAGTGAGTGGGAAGAGGGTCCCGGACTGGTGCGCCAGTCCGACGGGCATGCTCCGCTCTCGCTGCGGGACGCGTGTGGGCGAGTGCCGTTCGACGTCGTGCACGCCACCGTGATCGGGGAGGCGGACGCTCCTACCGGACTGCGACGCTACGGACTCGACGTGTACGGCGTGGACGGTTGTGGTGATCCGCAGCGCGCTCTC
This sequence comes from Saccharomonospora sp., assembly GCF_027317685.1. Lineage (NCBI taxonomy): Bacteria > Bacillati > Actinomycetota > Actinomycetes > Pseudonocardiales > Pseudonocardiaceae > Saccharomonospora > Saccharomonospora sp. The sequence continues at coordinate 13,023 of NZ_DAHVQP010000083.1, read as the reverse complement.
GCGGTGTTGGAGGGCGTCGCCGTGCCGTCGCCGGTGCGCACGATGGATCTGGTGGTGGACGGCCGGGTGGTGCGCATCGATCGGCGATCGGTGGCCACCGTGCTCGCCCGGCACGTATTCGACGAGCGCCCCCCGGCTCTGGACGACGTCCCTGTGGCGGCGCGACTTCCCGCGGGCGCCCGTGCGGTGGAGGCGGAGGGACACGGCGTCGGCGTCCTCCTGGACGGGACACTGTGGCCGGTCACCTCCACCGCGGCACTTCGGGCCAACAACTCCCCGGTCGAGTCGATCAGCCCGGAACAGTGGCGGGCCTACCCGCAAGGGCCCCGTCTGTAGTCACCGGGCGGGTTCCGCTTCCCGCCGGTCGCGGGGACGGGGAGACGGTTTCCACGTCTCCGGCGCGGGTGTGGAGGTCTCGTCGGTGGCGGCGTTCTCGGCGTTATCTGTGCTATCGGCGCTGTGCCGGTGTGATGTGGCCAGTCGGGTTCCCACCAGTAGGCCGAGCCCGGCGGGGATCAGGATCAGCAGCGCGGTGAAGGCCGCGCCTCCCGTGAGGGCGGAGGTCAGCGCGCTCACACCCGTTCTGTCCACGAACAGGGACTTGCCGACGACGGTGAGCACACCGGAGACGACTCCGGCGACGAGTGAGGCCACGAACCAGGTACGGCCGGCGTCGTCGAGGCCGACCCAGGCGTCGATCGCACTCCACAGCGTCGCACTGCCCACGAGCATCGCCAGGGCGATCGTGGTGACGAGTGTGGCGTCGGTCGGCTGGAACACGGCGAACTTCGCGGTGGCGACGGCGGCAGCGGCATGCAGGACAGCCATGCCGAGTCCGCGTGGAATCCAGGACGGCATCTGCGTCACTGTACTGGTGACGCGTCCCTCGGTGAACCTTTTCCCGGGCGTGATCGTGATGTTGCGTGGGCGTGTGCGATGCGCTTTCGACCACCGAGGGTCCGCGGCCGTACACTGGGCCGGTGCCCGAGATCCATGCAAAGCGGCGACGTGCTCTCCGGGAGCGTCTTCAGTCCGCCGAACTCGACGCGCTACTCGTCACCGACCTGCGCAACATCCGCTACCTGACCGGTTTCACCGGGTCGAACGCGGCCTTGCTCGTGCACGGCGACGGTGACGAGCGCAGCGTCTTCTGCACCGATGGCCGGTACACCGCCCAGTCCGAGGCGGAGGTACCGGATCTGCGTCGGCTCATCGAACGACCGAGCGCGCTCGCGCTCGTGCGGGAGGCCGACTCCCAGCTCTCGCGTGGCGCTGTCGTCGGGTTCGAAAGCCAGCACGTGAGCGTGGAGGAGCACGACACGTTCGCCGATGCGGCCGAGACCGTGGTGTTACGTCGAGCGCCGGGGCTGGTCGAGCGGCTGCGTGAGGTCAAGGACGACGTCGAGATCGAGGCTCTTCGCGCGGCGTGTACCGCCGCCGACCGGGCACTGGCCGACCTGTTGGACAGCGGAGGGCTGCGCCCCGGCCGTACCGAACGAGAGGTGGCGCGCGATCTGGAGAATCGCATGGCGGAGTACGGTTCGGAGGAACCGGCGTTCCGAACGATCGTCGCCGCAGGGGCACACTCCGCTGTCCCGCACCATCGGCCGACCGATGCCGTGCTCGCGGCGGGCGACTTCGTCAAACTCGATTTCGGCGCCGTGGTGAACGGGTACCACTCGGACATGACCCGGACGATCGTGCTCGGGGAACCCGCGCAGTGGCAGCGGGAGCTGTACGCGCTCGTGGCGGCCGCCCAGGAGGCGGGTATACAGGCCGCGCGCCCGGGACGGGAGGTCGCCTCCGTCGACGCCGCGGCCAGGAGCGTCATCGCCGAGGCCGGGTACGGTGAGCAGTTCTCACACGGGCTCGGTCACGGCGTCGGACTGGATGTGCATGAGGCACCGAGACTCGCCGCGGTCGGCGTCGGTACACTGTCGACCTGCATGGCGGTCACCGTGGAGCCGGGGGTCTACCTGGCGGGGCGCGGTGGTGTCCGCATCGAGGACACGCTTGTCGTGCGGGAGGGCACTCCCGAGATCCTCACCCTGAGCACCAAGGAACTCGTGGTCGCCTAGTCGCGGCCCCACCCGACACAGGAGAACGCACACTCGTGGCCACCACCAACGACCTCAAGAACGGCATGGTCCTCGTCCTGGACGGCCAGCTGTGGTCCGTCGTGACCTTCCAACACGTCAAGCCCGGTAAGGGCGGGGCGTTCGTCCGCACGACGTTGAAGCACGTCACCAGCGGTAAGGTGGTGGACCGTACGTTCAACGCGGGCACCAAGGTCGACACCGCGACGGTGGACCGTCGGGAGATGACGTACCTGTACAACGACGGCACCGACTACGTGTTCATGGACAGCGAGACCTACGAGCAGCTGGAGCTTCCGGCCGACCTCGTGGGTGACGCCGCGAAGTTCCTGCTCGAGAACACCCAGGTGGAAGTCGGTATGCACGAGGGCACTCCGCTCTACGTGGAACTGCCCACCTCGGTGGAGCTCGTGGTGGAACACACCGACCCCGGAGTGCAGGGCGACCGTTCCACCGGGGGCACGAAGCCGGCGACGTTGGAGACGGGCGCCGAGATCCAGGTGCCGCTGTTCGTCAGTAGCGGTGAGAAGGTCAAGGTCGATACCCGCGACGGCCGATACCTCGGCCGTGCCTGAGTTTCGGACGGCGACGACCACGGTGAACGACGAGTCACGTTCCTCCCGGCCCGGCCGTCGGCGCGGGCCTGTCGGCCGCCGCGCTTCTCGACAGCGCGCGGTGGAACTGCTGTACGAGGCTGCATTGCGGGGCGCCGACCCGGTAACTCTGTTGTCGGAGCGGGTCGGTTCAACCGCCGTCGACCCGATCAGCGACTACACGATCAAGCTGGTGGAGGGGGTCGGCGAGAACCGCGAGCGCATCGATGAGGTGCTGGCCGAGCATGCGCAAGGCTGGTCGTTGGAGCGCATGCCGCCGGTCGATCTCGCGGTGTTGCGGGTCGGTCTCTACGAGCTGCTGTGGTTGGACGACGTGCCCGACCCTGTCGCCATTGACGAGGCCGTGGGGATAGCCAAGCAACTGTCGACCGACGATTCGCCGCGGTTCGTCAACGGTGTGCTCGGCCGTATCGGCACGATCGCCGACCGGCTGCGCACGGTTCTCTGAAGAACGTTCTTTCCGAAGGATTCGGAAAACGAGCGGGCCGGTACCACTTTCGTGGCGGTCTGGTCGGTCATGTGGTGATGTAGCCGGTTCCGTGTCCGGCTACCGGCGAGGACCGCGCGGACCGAGGGCTGGAGCCGAGGAACGCGCGGTCCGTCGCGGTGGGCGCCGGGTCACTCCTCCGTGGAGGGGCGGGCTTCGGGTGGAAGCACACCCCACTCGATGAGCTGCTCGGTCAGCTCTCCGGGCGTCATGTCGTAGATGATCGCCAGCGAACGCAGGTCTTCGGTGCGGATCGAGAGCACCTTGCCGTTGTAGTCGCCTCGCTGACTCTGGATCGTCGCCGCGTACCGGGCCAGGGGGCCCACTTTCTCGGCGGGCAGCTGTTGCAGCCGTTCGAGATTGATCACAATCTTGGTGGCGGGCTCGGCACCGGACGGCACCCTGCCTTCAGGCAGCAATTCGACGACCGGGACACCGTAGAAGTCGGCGAGCTCGGCCAATTTCTGTACGGTCACCGCGCGGTCGCCCCGTTCGTAGGAGCCGACGACGACGGCCTTCCATCGGCCGCCCGATTTCTGCTCGACTCCGTGCAGGGACAAGCCCTGTTGCTGGCGGATACCGCGGAGCTTGGCCCCGAGCGCCTTGGCGTAATCGCCCATGTGGTGGTTCTCCGTTTCCTCGCCCCGATGCGGCCACCGATGACCGACAGGGAATACTTACGCCGAATACTCAGAGTAATGGTTACTCCTCGTCGTCACCAGGTCAAGCAGATCATCGCCGCCTGGGGTTACTCAGCGAGACAGACCACCCGTAAGGGCGAGGTCCCGTGCCTGCTACTGTCGGACCGGTTCGCCTGCGAATCCAGGACAAAGCACATCCTTTAAGGACCCGTCCAGTGAGGCGGGGAAGGAGACCTTCCGTGGCGTCACGACCACGTGGCGCGACCGGATCGGCTGCTGAACGCGAGCTGTTCTCAGCCGGTGACGTTGCGCGCACTATCGCCCGAATGGCCCATCAGGTCATCGAAAAAACCGCGCTCGGTGCTGAAGGGATGCCTCCACCCGTGTTGCTGGGCATTCCGACGCGAGGGGCGCCTCTCGCGGCTCGGTTGAGCGCGAGGATCTCCGAGTTCTCCGGTGTGACAGTGCCCAGGGGCACGCTCGATGTTACGTTGTACCGGGACGATCTTCGGCGTCGGCCCACCCGGCCTCTTGCCCAGACCCAACTCCCCGACTCCGGTATCGACGAGCGGGTCGTCGTGCTCGTCGACGACGTCCTGTACTCCGGTCGCACCATCCGGGCCGCGCTGGACGCATTGCGTGATCACGGGCGCCCCCGGGCCGTGCAGCTGGCGGTGCTCATCGATCGTGGCCATCGCGAGTTACCCATCCGGGCCGATTACGTGGGCAAGAACGTTCCCACCTCGCAGTCCGAGGACGTCTCGGTGCTGTTCGACGAGGTCGACGGTCGGGACGCCGTGTTGCTCAGGGAGCGTGGATGAAGCATCTGCTGTCCACCGACGGTCTCGACGTCGCCGAGGCCACGGCCATCCTCGACACGGCCGATGAGTTGAAACGCACCCTGTTGGGTCGGGAGGTCCGCAAGCTGCCGACATTGCGCGGGCGGACCGTGATCACCCTGTTCTACGAGAATTCGACCCGCACCCGCGTGTCGTTCGAGATCGCGGGTAAGTGGATGAGCGCCGATGTGGTGAACGTCTCCGCGGGCGGCTCGTCGGTCGGTAAGGGAGAGTCGCTGCGGGACACCGCGCTGACGCTGTCGGCCGCCGGCGCCGATTGTGTGGTGATCCGGCACCCGGCGTCCGGGGCCGCGCATCGGCTCGCGGGTTGGCTGGCCGAGACGGGCACCAGCGTGGTGAACGCCGGGGACGGGACGCACGAGCACCCGACTCAGGCATTGCTCGACGCCGCCACACTGCGGGAACGGCTCGGTGCTCTCGAAGGTCGTCGCGTGACGATCGTCGGCGACGTCCTCCACAGTCGGGTCGCGCGTTCGAACGCGCATCTGTTGTCCACGCTCGGCGCGGAAGTGACGCTGGTGGCGCCGCCGACGTTGCTGCCGGTGGGGGTGGAGTCGTGGCCGGTCACCGTGTCCCATGACCTCGATGCCGCCCTCCCCGCCGCCGACGCCGTGATGATGCTGCGCGTGCAGGCCGAGCGCATGCACGGGGGCTTCTTTCCCTCGGCACGGGAGTACGCGCTCGCGTACGGACTGAACGAGACTCGGCTGAAGGTGTTACCCGAGCACGCCGTGGTACTGCACCCGGGCCCGATGTTGCGGGGCATGGAGATCGCCTCGGCGGTGGCCGACGCGCCGAACGCGGCGATCACCGAACAGGTGCGCAACGGTGTTCACGTGCGGATGGCGGTGCTCTACCACCTGCTGGCGGGAGAAGGAGAAGAGTCGTGACGACCGGCTGTGTCCTGCTGCGGCAGGTCAGACCGTACGGAACCGGTGAGCCCGTCGACGTGCTGATCGCCGACGGCGTGATCGTGGAGATGGGCCGTCCCGACGCCCCCGCCGGGGCCCAAGTGATCGAAGGCGACGGGCAGGTGTTGCTGCCGGGATTCGTCGATCTGCACACCCACCTACGGGAACCGGGCAGGGAGGACGCCGAGACGATCGAGACCGGCTCGGCTGCCGCGGCGCTGGGTGGGTACACGGCGGTGTTCGCCATGGCCAACACCGACCCGGTGGCCGACAACGCCGTGATCACCGACCACGTGTGGCGGCGAGGTCGGGAGATCGGTCTCGTGGACGTGCATCCCGTGGGCGCGGTCACCGTGGGCCTCGAAGGGGAACGGCTCGCCGAGATGGGCACGATGGCCAACTCGGCGGCCGGGGTACGGATGTTCTCCGACGACGGGCACTGTGTCGCCGACCCGCTCGTGATGCGTAGGGCGCTGGAGTACTCCACCGCGCTCGGGGTGGTGGTGGCCCAGCACGCCGAGGAGCCACGTCTGACGGTGGGGGCGCAGGCGCACGAGGGTGAGCGAGCCGCGCGGTTGGGATACCCGGGATGGCCTGCCTCGGCGGAGGAGTCCATCGTTGCCAGGGACTGCGTGCTCGCCCGCCACGCCGGAGCGCGGCTGCACATCTGCCATGTCTCGGTGGCGGGCACGGTGGACGTGCTGCGTTGGGCCAAGGAACTGGGCACCGCGGTCTCGGCCGAGGTGACGCCGCACCACCTGCTGCTCACCGACGAACGGTTGGCCACGTTCGATCCGGTGAACAAGGTCAACCCGCCGCTGCGCGCCGACACCGATGTCCAGCGCATGCGACAGGCTTTGGCCGACGGGGTGATCGACTGTGTGGCCACCGACCATGCGCCGCACGCGCCCCAGGACAAGGATTGCGAATGGGCCGCGGCGCGGCCGGGGATGCTGGGACTGCAGACCGCTTTGTCCGTGGTCGTCGAGACGATGGTCCGTCCCGGATTGCTCGACTGGCGTGGGGTGGCGCGTGTGATGAGCGAACGTCCCGCCGAGATCGCCGGCTTGCCGGACCAGGGAAGGCCGTTGGTCGTGGGCGAGCCGGCGAACCTCGTGTTGGTCGATCCGGACACGGAATGGACCGTCCGCGGTGCCGAGTTGGCGAGCCGGGCGAAGAACACACCGTACGAGGGACTCCGGCTACCGGCCGTGGTGAGCGCCACGCTGCTACGCGGGCGTCTCACCTCGCGCGAAGGGAAACTTGTGTAATGGACAGGCTTTTGCTGACGCTGCTGTGCTTGGCGTTCTTCGCGCTCTGCTTGTACGGCATGTGGTGTGGTTGGCGACGCCAGGCCCGTGCCCAGAGCGTACGGGTGCCACCGTTTCCTTCCGTGCCCGACGACCCCGGTGAACCGGTGCTCGAAACGCGAGGCGTCTACGTCAGTACGACCATGTCGGGTCACTGGCAGGACCGCATCGTCACTCGTGGTGCGGGGTTGCGTGGCCCCGCGGTGGTGCGGCTCTACGCCGACGGAGTCGAGATCGACCGCAGAGGTACGTACGGTTTCTGGATTCCACGGGACAGCATCGTCGACGTGCGTACGGCGAAAGGGATGGCGGGCAAGGTCATGGGCACCGAGAGCCTGTTGGTGTTCACCTGGCGGCTCGGTGACGTCGAGCTCGACACCGGTCTGCGCGGTGACGATCTCTCCGTCTACCCGCAGTGGATCGAGCAGGTCAAGGGAGGTGCCCAAGTATGACCGGGACACACGCTGCCGCCGTGCTCGTGCTTGAGGACGGACGGATCTTTCGGGGCACGGCGTACGGCGCCCGTGGGCGCGCCCTGGGGGAGGCGGTCTTCTCCACCGGCATGACCGGTTACCAGGAGACGCTGACCGACCCGTCGTACCACCGGCAGATCGTGGTGCAGACGGCACCGCACATCGGCAACACCGGCTGGAACGACGAGGACGACGAGTCCCGACGCATCTGGGCGGCCGGATACGTGGTACGCGATCCCGCGCGAATCCCGTCCAACTGGCGGTCGACGCGGTCACTGGAGGACGTGCTGACCGACCAGGGAGTGGTCGGTATCGCCGAGGTGGACACGCGCGCCCTCACCCGACACCTCCGGGACCACGGCGCCATGCGGGCGGGCGTTTTCTCCGGCGACGCGTTGGGCCCGGACGACGACATGGTGGCCCAGGTACTGACGAGCCCGAGGATGCAGGGCGCCGATCTCACGGGTGAGGTCACCACGGCCGAGCCGTACGTGGTGCCCGCGGAAGGGGAGACCCGTTTCCGGGTGGCGACACTGGATCTCGGCATCAAATCGAACACACCGCGTCGGATGGCGATGCGCGGCATCGAGGTGCATGTGCTGCCCGCGGGCAGTGACCTCGACTCCGTCCTCGCCGTCGAGCCCCACGGGGTGTTCCTGTCCAACGGCCCCGGTGACCCCGAGACCCAGCAGGACGCGATCGAACTCACTCGCCGGGTGCTGGAGCGGGAGCTGCCGCTGTTCGGCATCTGCTTCGGCAACCAGATCCTCGGCCGGGCGTTGGGGCTGGGCACCTACAAGATGCGTTTCGGACACCGGGGCGTCAACGTCCCGGTCCTCGATGTCGCCACCGGCAAAGTGGCGATCACCGCGCAGAACCACGGGTTCGCTCTCGAAGGCGAGCCGGGACAGCGCTTCGAATCGCCGTTCGGCAAGGCGCATGTCAGCCATTACTGCGCCAATGACGGCACTGTGGAGGGCCTGCGCTGCGAGGAGGTGCCGGCGTTCTCGGTGCAGTACCACCCGGAGGCCGCTGCGGGCCCGCACGACGCGGGGTCGCTGTTCGACGAGTTCGTCACCCTGATGGAGGCCCGCCATGCCCAAACGCAGTGACATCGAGCATGTGCTCGTGATCGGGTCGGGGCCGATCGTCATCGGCCAGGCCGCCGAATTCGACTATTCCGGCACCCAAGCGTGCCGCGTGCTCCGCTCCGAGGGGCTGCGGGTGAGCCTGGTGAACTCCAACCCGGCGACCATCATGACCGACCCCGAGTTCGCCGACTCCACCTACATCGAGCCGGTGACGCCGGAGTTCGTGGAGAAGGTCATCGTCGCCGAACAGGAGAAGGGCAGGCCCATCGATTCCCTGCTGGCGACGCTCGGTGGGCAGACGGCGCTCAACTGTGCGGTGGCTCTGCACGAGCGTGGGGTGCTGGAGAAGTACGGCATCGAGCTCATCGGCGCCGACATCGATGCCATCCAGCGCGGCGAGGACCGGCAGAAGTTCAAGGACATCGTGCGGGGCGTCGGCGGCGGGGTGCCGCGCAGCGCCGTGTGCCATTCCATGGAGGAGGTGCGCGAGACCGTCGCGGAACTCGGGCTCCCGGTCGTCATCCGCCCGTCGTTCACGATGGGCGGCCTGGGCTCCGGTATGGCGCATACGCCCGAGGAATTGGAGCGCATGGCGTCGTTCGGGCTGGAGGAGAGCCCGGTCACCGAGGTGCTTATCGAGGAGAGTGTCCTCGGGTGGAAGGAGTATGAGCTGGAGCTCATGCGCGACCGCAACGACAACGTGGTGGTCGTGTGCTCCATCGAGAACGTCGACCCGATGGGCGTGCACACCGGTGACTCGGTGACCGTCGCGCCCGCGATGACGCTCACCGACCGCGAGTACCAGCACATGCGGGACGTCGGTATCGCGGTGTTGCGCGAGGTCGGCGTGGACACCGGTGGCTGCAACATCCAGTTCGCCGTCAACCCCGAGGACGGCCGCATGGTCGTCATCGAGATGAACCCGCGGGTTTCCCGGTCGTCGGCGTTGGCGTCGAAGGCGACCGGGTTCCCGATCGCGAAGATCGCGGCGAAACTCGCCATCGGTTACACGCTCGACGAGATCACCAACGACATCACCGGGGAGACACCCGCGTCGTTCGAGCCGGCGCTCGACTACGTCGTCGTGAAGATGCCGCGGTTCGCGTTCGAGAAGTTCCCCGGTGCCGACCCGGAACTGACCACGACGATGAAGAGCGTCGGCGAGGCCATGGCCCTGGGCCGTAGCTTCTCGGAGGCTCTGGGCAAGGCGATGCGGTCGATGGAGACCAAGGCGGGAGGCTTTTGGACCCGCCCCGATCCGGAAGGCGCGACGCTGGAGTCGACGCTGGAGGAACTCCGTACCGCTCACGAAGGCCGGATCTACGCCGTCGAGCGGGCCCTGCGGCTCGGCGCGACGGTGGAGCAGGTGCACAAGGCCAGTGGCATCGACCCATGGTTCGTCGACCAGATCGCGTTCATCGGTGAGATCGGCGCTCAGGTGCGCGACGCGCCCGTGCTGGAGGAGGATCTGCTGCGCCGGGCCAAGCGCGCAGGCCTGTCCGACCGCCAGATCGCCGCGCTACGACCGGAGCTGGCCGGTGAGGACGGCGTTCGCACGCTACGGCACCGGCTCGGTATCCGGCCGGTGTTCAAGACCGTGGACACGTGTGCCGCGGAATTCGAGGCGAAGACGCCGTACCACTACTCGGCCTACGAGGCCGATGCCGCCGCGGAGTCGGAGGTGGCCCCGCAGCGCGAGAAGCCGAAGGTGCTGATCCTCGGTTCGGGGCCGAACCGGATCGGGCAGGGCATCGAGTTCGATTACTCGTGTGTGCACGCTGCGCTCGCGTTGCGTAAGGCCGGGTTCGAAGCCGTGATGGTGAACTGCAACCCGGAGACGGTGTCCACCGACTACGACACCTCCGACCGGCTGTACTTCGAGCCGTTGACCTTCGAGGACGTGCTCGAGATCGTGCACGCCGAGCAGGCTTCGGGTGAGGTCGCCGGTGTGATCGTGCAGCTCGGTGGGCAGACGCCCCTCGGATTGGCGCAGCGACTGGCCGACGCCGGGGTTCCGGTGGTGGGCACTCCGCCCGAGGCGATTCACCTCGCCGAGGAACGCGGCGCGTTCGGCGAGGTGCTGGCGGCCGCGGGCCTGCCCGCGCCGAAGTACGGCATGGCGACGTCGTTCGACGGTGCTCGGCGGATCGCCGACGAGATCGGCTACCCGGTGCTTGTGCGCCCCTCCTACGTCTTGGGCGGGCGTGGCATGGAGATCGTCTACGACGAGACGACACTGCGTGGCTACATCGAACGCGCCACGGAGGTCACGCCCGAGCATCCGGTGTTGGTGGACCGCTTCCTCGATGACGCCATCGAGATCGACGTCGACGCTCTCTACGACGGCGAGGAGCTGTATCTCGGCGGGGTCATGGAGCACATCGAGGAGGCCGGTGTGCACTCCGGGGACTCGGCGTGTGCGTTGCCGCCCATCACCCTGGGCCGAACCGACCTCGAAGCGGTGCGTCGCTCCACCGAGGCCATCGCCGAGGGCATCGGCGTGCGCGGGTTGTTGAACGTCCAGTACGCGCTCAAGGACGACATGCTGTACGTGCTCGAGGCCAACCCGAGGGCGTCGAGGACCGTGCCGTTCGTCTCGAAGGCCACGGCGGTGCCGCTGGCGAAGGCGGCCGCGCTGATCATGACCGGCTCGTCCATCGCCGACCTGCGTGCGCGGAGTGTGCTGCCCGCGGAGGGTGACGGCGGGATGCTGCCCGTGGGGTCCCCTGTGGCGGTGAAGGAGGCCGTGCTGCCGTTCCACCGCTTCCGGACCCGGGAAGGCCACGGGGTCGACTCGCTACTCGGCCCAGAGATGAAGTCCACGGGCGAGGTGATGGGTGTCGACCTGTCGTTCGGAGAGGCGTTCGCGAAGTCCCAGGCGGGCGCGTACGGATCGTTGCCGACGCACGGCACCGTGTTCGTCTCGGTGGCCAACCGGGACAAGCGTTCACTGGTGTTCCCGGTGAAGCGGCTGTCCGATCTGGGTTTCAAGGTGGTCGCCACTGCGGGCACGGCGGAGGTACTGCGGCGCAACGGCATCGAGTGCTCGGTGGTGCGTAAGCACTACCAGGGCAGCACCCCTGAGGAACCCAACATCGTCGAGGTGATCCGCGACGGCGGCGTGGACATGGTGATCAACACTCCGTACGGCAACAGCGGTCCCCGCGTGGACGGGTACGAGATCCGCACGGCGGCGGTGTCTCGGGGGATCCCGTGCATCACGACGGTGCAGGGCGCGGCGGCGGCCGTGCACGGAATCGAGGCACTCATCCGGGGTGACATCGCCGCTCGGTCGTTGCAGGAACTCCAGGGGAGGCTCCGCGAGGTGACGGGAAGCGCGAGCGGGAAACGGTGAGCGAAGACATGGCTGAGCGGTCCTTCGGGGCACGGCTGACGGCAGCCATGTCCGACCGGGGGCCGTTGTGTGTGGGTATCGACCCGCATCCGGCTCTGTTGGAGGCCTGGGGCCTTCCCCGCGATGTGCGGGGGCTCGAACGGTTCGCCTTGACGGCCACGGAGGCCCTCGCGGGCTCCGTGGCCGTCCTCAAGCCCCAGTCGGCGTTCTTCGAGGCGTACGGGGCTGCGGGGATCGCCGTGCTCGAACGCGTCCTCGCAACGGCGAGAGAGGCCGGCGCCTTGGTGTTGCTCGACGTCAAGCGCGGCGACATCGGATCCACGATGGCCGCTTACACGGCCGCCTACCTGTCTGACGACGCTCCGTTGGCGGTCGACGCGATCACCGTCTCGCCCTACCTCGGCTTCGGTTCGTTGGAGCCCGCTCTGCGGCAGGCCCACCACACGGGGCGGGGGGTGTTCGTGCTCGCGCGGACATCCAATCCGGAGGGGCACACCGTGCAGCGGGCGCGGGGAGCCGACGGCACCACCGTCGCGCAGTCCATTGTGGATTCCGTTGCGCGGTGTAATCAGGGTGTGGAACCCCTCGGGGACGTCGGGATCGTCGTGGGGGCGACCGTGGAACCGGAGGAATTGCGGCTTCACGGGATGAACGGGCCGGTGCTCGCTCCGGGGCTCGGCGCGCAGGGCGCCACGGCCGAAGATCTGCGCCGGGTCTTCGGGGCGGGAGTGCGGGCGGTGTTGCCGTCGTCGTCCCGCGACATCCTGCGGCACGGGCCTGCTGCCGGGGCATTGCGGTCGGCGGCTCAGGCGGTGCGGGACAGTCTCGTGTCCATCCTGTCCCAAACGTCATCGTTGTAACGCCCTGCCCTGGTCCGAGCGTATATTGATCTTGCACTACGCTACGGGTCCGTGGCGTCACGAGGGTTTCGGCGCGACAAGCAGAGCAACAGACGCGAACCTCACCTCTTCGATAGTCCGTTCGGTGTGAGTAGGGTCGTTTCTGGCCGGGCCACGGCGCCCAGTCGTGGTGCGGTTTCATCACGTCGTCGGCCGAGGTCGGCGATGCCTGCGGTCGGCGCCACCCCGCATTGAGAGTCCAGGTCGAGGGTGGGTACGGTCGCCACACCCACCCAGAATTTTTGAGTAACACCGGAGGAAAACGTGGCACTTCCCCAGCTCACCG